>DBDT01000003.1 GCA_002293705.1 Candidatus Woesebacteria bacterium UBA925 | reverse complement strand
AGATGTGTATAAGAGACAGGTAAGGCACCGGTTTCGAAAACCGGCGGGGCAACCCATGCAGGTTCGACTCCTGTCCTCTCCGCCAAAGCTGGCAATTGCTCCTCAATTTAATGTTGTATAATTTTAATGCCTTAGACTGGACGGATCAGCACCCATTTATAGCCGCAGGCAGGCGTTGTGGGATATGGCGTAAAACCTGGCCACTACGAGGCCAACAAGGTTAATTTACGTTTAACATGCTGATTTTTGATCCGTCATAAAAAAGCCGCCCAGAAGATCGTAGCTTCTGGGAATTTACAAAATCAATGATTCTCTCAGACACTGACATATTGAAAGCATTAGAAAGTGGTGAGGTGAGCATTGACCCTTTTGACAAAAAGTATCTTCAACCTGCATCAGTTGATCTTCACTTGGACAAACATTTTTTAGTTTTTGACAACCAACAGTCAGTAATTGACCCAAAAAAGCCACTTGATGATGCTATGGTGCCTGTTGAAATTGACGAAGACACACCATTCGTGCTTCATCCTGGAAGCTTTGCGCTGGGGCTAATTTATGAAACAACAGGTGTTTCTGATTCATTTGTTGGGCGTCTTGAGGGCAAAAGCTCGGTGGGGAGACTTGGGGTATTAATCCATGTCACAGCAGGATTTTTAGATCCAGGCAATAGTCTAAAGATGACACTTGAGCTACATAACACTGCCAACCTTCCTGTTCTTTTGTATTACAAAATGCCAATTGCTCAAATGGCATTTGAAAAGATATCCTCTCCATCTAAAAATCCATACAACAAAATTAAAGGAGCAAAATATGTGGGGGACACCAGGCCAAGGGCCAGCCAGATGTATAGAAACTTTTGAAATTAAACCCTGGCTGCCGGTGGCAACCAGGGGGCTGTCTATCCTTCAACGTGACCGTAAACAGTACCTATGTACATCCTGGTATCGTAATGGTCGGGGTCATCGAGTTCATATATATCGATCATTCCGTCCACGACAACTGCTAGATAGTTGTGGGTCACAGCGAATCTGTAGTACCCACTCCTGTCACCGAATTGAGGGAGCTCATCCACTTCCATGATCTCTCCACCGATTACATCCCAAACCCGGACAGACCACCCATCATCTTTTGGGTAGAGCACCCAAAGCTGGTTGCCATCGTTGTTCCATGACACAGCGGGGTAGGTGGCGAGATTTCGAGTCTGAAATACGGGGAGGAGCGATGCGGCGATTGCCGTAACCAATAATGTTGTCAAAACTATCAGTTTGAAAGTGCGCATGATAGGCTCCTTGCAAAAATGGCTAGGTATTTATTATCTCACGACTCTGGGAGTTCTACAACTTATAGGGTGATAATGCTGTTGTTTTTGACTCGATATTTTAACAAGGTGTAAGAATTGGTTGTTTGTCGTATAATGCAGGGATGAAAGAAGATATCGTACTTCACGGAGCAGCTGTAATATTTAAAAAACCCGAAGGGGCTCGAGAGCCTTTGTGGTTTTTGGTCAAAAATGGAGAAGAAGTTGAGTGGTCCATTCCAAAAACCTTGGTTAGAAGAGGTGAGTCTTCAGTTAGGGCTGTAATCAGAATGACCCAAGAGCAGGCAAGTATGCCAACAAAAGTATTAGAAGAGGTTGGTCGCTCCTCACAAATCTCCAAGGATGGAGGCAAGGTTGCCAATCACAAGACTATTTTTTATCTCATGGCCAGTCGTGAAGGTGGAGAGATCATGGGCTTTACTGAGTATAAGTGGGCAACCTACAAGGAGTGCCTCAAGCTTGTTAAGGCCAAAAAAGACACCAATATGATTGAGGATGCACGCGAGCTGTTAAAAGGAATTGAGAAGAATCAAAAAGAGAGACTCTCCATGGACACTCAAGTGGAGGAGTTTGAGGCTTCTTTTGAGGACTAACCGCCATTTTTGGAGGTGTCGCCTAGCGGCTATGGCACACGCTTGGAAAGCGTGCGGGGCAACCCGTCGTGGGTTCGAGTCCCACCACCTCCGCCACAAGAGCAACTATTTTTTTATTTAAAACCGTAACACTGTCTTTGTTGTATTATTCAAATATATGAGCAAAAGTTGGAGAGAAAAATTTGAAACCAGAAAAGAGCCAGAGTTGAAAAAACTCGAAAAGGCTTTTGCAGATATTTCTGTAGGGCAGACCATGTTGATCTCAACCCCTGCAGAGATTGATGAGTATCTAAGACACACCAAGAAAGGTGAAAGACTTAGTATTTCAAAAATTCGCACTGATTTGGCAAAAAAGCATGGTGCTGACAAGACTTGTCCTGTCACAACGGGGATATTTTTAAGAATTGTAAGCGAGCTTGCAATAGAACAGATAGCCCAAGGAACATCAGTTGACAAGGTGACCCCTTTTTGGAGAGCACTTGATGAAGGTTCTCCTCTTTTGAAAAAACTATCAATGCCCGCTCAGAGTGTTTTAAAAATTAAAAACTCTGAATTTTGATTTTTTGTGAATAATAATTTTTGGTATTGAGTATAATCGCTGTCTCTTATACACATCTGACGCTGCCGCC
>DBDT01000039.1 GCA_002293705.1 Candidatus Woesebacteria bacterium UBA925 | reverse complement strand
ATCACAAGTGCCACTCATACAACAAAAGATAATTAATCTTTGTAGACAAAAGCAAAAGCCAGTAATTGTGGCTACTCAAATGCTTGAAAGCATGATTGATAACCCAAGACCAACAAGGGCAGAGGCTTCAGATGTTGCCAACGCAGTATTGTCTGAGGTGGATGCTGTAATGCTTTCTGCGGAAAGTGCCTCGGGGAAGTATCCGGTTGAGGCTGTAATGATGATGAGCCAGATAATTGCTGAAGTTGAGGATTCTTCTGAGTATCACAGGTACATAAAAATCAATTTCGAAAAGTTGAGTGAAAAAGAAAAAAGGTCCAATTCAATAGTCTCTGCTGCGGCATCACTGTCTTACAGGATGTCAGCAAAAGCCATAATTATTGGTTCAGTTAGCGGTAGGTCAGCTCAGCACCTATCAAGTTTCAGGCCAGACATAATCTCAATTGTGGCCACACACAATCAGTTTACCGCCAGGCAAATGTCACTTGTTTGGGGTGCATACTCAATAGTTGTGTCTCCTGAGGGGGACTCAAATGATTTCCCTAGGTTGGTGTCAGATGTGGCAAAAGAGGCTGGGTATGTTTCTGAGGGAGACCATGTGATTGCAATTTGGGGAGCACAAATAGGTAAGAGTGGCACCACTGATTCTATTAGGGTTTTGACCGTGTGATATAATTTCGATGATGATAATTACAACAACCAATGTCGTTGAGGGTAAAAAGATTGAAAAGTATCTAGGCGTTGTCACAGGTGATGCAATTTTAGGTGCAAATATATTTAGAGATTTCTTTGCAGGCATTACAGATATTATTGGAGGTAGATCTGCAGCTTATGAGCAGAGTTTGAGAGAAGCCAAAGAGATTGCTCTAAGAGAGCTTCAGCAGCATGCTGAGTCTTTGGGTGCAAACGCAGTAGTGGGTGTTGATTTGGACTATGAAACGGTCGGAACAGGTGGAATGTTAATGGTTAGTGTCAGCGGAACTGCTGTAATTTTGTCAAAGTAAGTAAGCTTAATTGAAAATTGCCTCAGTAGTTAAAAAATACAATTATGGACAATAATAACAACAATCAAAGTATCTCAGAGAGAGGGAAAACAGACATAAAAATCCCTTCTGAGAACAATGAGTTAATGCAAAAAGCATTAGAACACATCAATCAAAGCGAAGAGATTAAAACTCTCTGGAGGGTTGTGAATGTAAATGCAATGGACAGAATGGGCTGGGCTGATCATGGTTCAGTTCACGTCCAAATTGTTTCAAATATCTCAATCCGACTTTTGAGGATTTTGAAGAAAAGGGGAGTTGAAATGTCTATTCAAAAAAACTTTGGTTTAAGCTATCAGCACGCTGAGTTGGTAGTAATGTTGGCAAGTCTGTTTCATGACTTGGGTATGTCAATAAATAGAGATGGGCATGAAGGATACAGCTTGATAATCGCAAACAACATTTTAAAAGAAGTTTTGAGTTTCCTTCCAATTGAAGAGAGAGTAATTGTTGCTTCGGAAGTGTTGCATGCAATCATCAATCACAGAGATGACGGAAAGCCGCTTACTGTTGAGGCTGGTATTGTAATGATTGGAGATGCACTAGATATGTCTGCAGGAAGAATAAAACTTTCAATAGAAGAAGAAATTGACCTTAATATTCATGCCATATCTGCATATGCTGTTGATAAAGTGGAGATCAAGGAAGGTGAGGATCGACCGGTTGAGATTGATATCTATATGAATAATTCATCTGGATTGTTCCAAGTAGATGAGCTTTTGAAACACAAAATAAATGGCAGTGGAATCAAAGAGCACTTTTCTGTTAAAGCTATCGTTGAAGGTGAAACAGAGAAGAAGATTATTAAAGAGTTTGTCCTCAAGTAAGAAAATAACACCCCTACCACTCAATTGGCTTTTGTCCCTTTTGAATTAAGTACTCATTAGTTTTACTAAAGTGTTTACACCCAAAAAATCCTGAATCTGCACTAAACGGGGAAGGGTGGGCTGATTTTAAAACTAGATTGTTTTTGCTGTTGATAATAGCCCCTTTGTCTTGGGCATATTTACCCCAAAGAATATATACAATACCTTGTCTTTTTTCAGAAAGCTTTTCAATGGCGGCTGAGGTGAGTGCCTCCCACCCCTTTTTTTGATGGCTTCCTGGTGTGGATTGTCTGACTGTTAGTGTCGCGTTAAGCATTAGCACCCCCTGTTCTGCCCATGAGCAAAGGTCTCCAGTCTTTGAGTTTTTTGATTCCGCTCCAGTGTCAGACTTGATTTCTTTGAATATATTTTGCAAAGAAGGTGGCAGCTTCACCCCTGGGTTAACTGAGAATGAAAGGCCGTTTGCTTGTCCGGCCCCATGGTAAGGGTCTTGTCCAATTATCACAACCCTTACCTTCTCAAAAGGAGTTTTATTAAATGCTTCAAATATTTTTCCACCAGGAGGAAATATGGTGTGGTTTTTGTATTCTTCTTTTACAAAGTTTGCTAAATTTTGAAAATATTCTTTCTCAAATTCAGCTGACAGCTCTTTTTTCCATGACTCTTCAATCTTTACATTCATGTTGAG
>DBDT01000036.1 GCA_002293705.1 Candidatus Woesebacteria bacterium UBA925 | reverse complement strand
AGATGTGTATAAGAGACAGGCCCTATGCTTTCCATAGTACAACCTATTCACAACAGACAACCCGTTTTTGCTTAGCGATTTTTTAACAAGTCTTAAAAAATCTGGGCTTTCAAACTTTTCTGGATACGAGTCTCCTTGATATGTATCAACACATATCAAGTCATATTTTGTTTTATTGTTCTCAAGAAACAAAAACCCATCTGCGACTATTTGATTTACAGAGTGTTTTTTCAAACCCAAGTATTTGTTACCAAGATCAATAATCACAGGATCAACATCAACCCCATCAATCTCCGATTCAGGCCATTTTTTTCTTACCAAAGAAGCAATGGTTCCACCCCCAAGTCCTAGAATTAAAATTTTACTTGGAACAAAATTAAGCTGATTGAGAGCATGCTTCCAGATAGTAGCTACAGGTCCACCCACCTGCCAAAGTCCACCCCCCATTATGTGATACCCAAACTCTGGAGACCACTTAACAGAAAGCTTTCCATTTACCACCGAGTGTGTCTCACTTAGAGTTACTGATCCATTTTTGAAGTATTCAAGAACTTTTTTCATGATCAAAATTATACGACTTCGCCTGAAGATCAAACAGATGATGATACCTTGATTTCTTTTTCATTAACGCAGAGTGTGTCCCTGACTCAAGAACCTTACCCCCTTCAATTAGAACTATCTGCTTGGCTCTTCTAACTGTTGAAAATCTCTGTGTTACAAAGACTAAAATCTTGCTTCCCGAAAGCTCAGCAAGCTTGGCAAATATCTGCTCTTCTGCCTCTGGGTCAACATTACTAGTTGGCTCATCCATCACAACAACTTGAGCATTTGATCTAAACAACATTCTGGAAATACCAAGCCTTTGCCATTGGCCAGCAGATGGCCTGACTCCTTTAGCAAACTCTGGGTCCAAGGGGTTCTCCCACTTTTTGGGCAGTTTCTCAACAAAGCTTGCAATATCAGTTGCCTTTGCAGCGGCCTTTACGTCATCAATTTCGCTTAACCTACTCAAATCACCAAAAGCGATTGTTTCTTTGGCTGAAAATGGATAGCCTTCAAAGTCTTGGAACAAGATAGCCAACTGACGCCTCCAGGATTCTGGATTGATCTGATTCAAGGGTGTCCCATTTACCAATATCTCTCCTTTGATTGGATCGTAAAATCTTGCTAGCAGCTTAAGGAGTGTGGATTTTCCTGCTCCGTTAACTCCAACAATTGCAACAGGCCTACCAGTTTCAAATACCAAACTAACACCCTTCAAAATATACTTGCCAGTTTTTTTGTATTTAAACCAAACATTTTTAAATTCAATTCTTATTTTTCCTACTGTTTCAAAACTTAAGCCAGAGACTTCTGAAATTTTTGGCTTTAGCGCCAAAAGCCACATAAGATCGGCAACATAAATGTAACTTTCATAGATGGAAATTAAAGACCTTGAAACATTGTAAAACTCAGATTGAACTCTACGCATTGCTTGGTAGTAAAGCTGGAAAGAGCCGATACTGATTGCCTTACCAAGAGTCTGCCAAGCTAGATAGATTGTGAATGCTGCGTCAAACAAACTTAAGGGCAAAAAACTAATTGAAGTTGCTCTCTCTTGATCAAAATCAAACTTTTGGTGAGTTTTTAAGATTACTGATGCATTTTGACTGTAACGGTGTGCCAAATATTCAGGCAACCCAAGGAGCTTGAGCTCCATCATGTTCCTGTTTCTTAGAAGATACCAATTAAGCCAACCTTGCACCCTCCTAATCGGTGCAAGTTGACCTACCATCTCATATCTTCTTTTAACAAATCTTGATGCAACAGTTAACCTTGGAATGGAGGACAGTATAACTCCAATTGCCGCAATTGGAGTGAGTGTTGCCAAGATTGCAATTGATGAGCCAAGTGCCACAACTTCTCCTGGAATAGAGGATAGTGGGGAGATTAGCCTGTAAACTCGAGACGCAGATTCATTGGTAATTTTTGTGTACCTATTTTTGAATCTTGGGCTCTCAATTGTTTCAATATCCAAGCTTGCCAATTTTTTAGCCATCAAGATGTCAAGCTTGGTGTCAAACTCTCTAACAAGTAGTGTTTCAAAAAAACTACTAACCTGGTTGATCATGTGAGTTACAAAAATTAATCCAATTGAAAAGACGATTAATATCGAGAGATTCCAAAGTGCATCAGACATCACAAAACTATCAAGGCCGACGTACATAACAAGTGAGTCAATGATTTGTTTTTGTATATACAAAGAAGGAAGGACCAATAGTCCCGACAAAACATTAACCAGAAAAACAACAACAAAGTACTTTGGCTTTGTGTTGTAGATAAGCTTGCCAACACTACTTAAAACATATGCAACTTGTTTTGCCTTGTTAACATTCTTTTGTGATGACAATTCTCTTGTGTCTTCTTCCATACATTCATACTACTAGCGAGAGAATTGAAAAAGTATAAGTAAGTGTAGATTTTCGTATTTTTTTTGGTCTATAATTGATTATGAGCGCTCCACTAGCAGACAGACTTAGACCAACCACACTTGATGAATATGTTGGACAAAACCATCTAATTGGTGAGGGAAAAATAATCACAAGCCTGCTTGAATCGCATTCAAAAACAGGCTCATTCCCCTCTTTGGTTTTTTGGGGTCCACCAGGTGTGGGTAAGACCAGTTTGGCAAGAATCATTGCAAAAAGCTTAAATCGTGACTTTCTAGAGTTTTCGGCAGTAGACACTAGTGCCAAAAAACTATCAGAGGCAAGCAAGAACCATAACTCTCCAGTTGTTTTTTTAGATGAAATACACAGATTCAATAAGTCCCAGCAAGACAGACTACTGCCTCTTGTTGAGTCTGGAAAAATGATCCTGATTGGTGCAACAACTGAAAACCCATCTTTTGAAATAATTAGGCCGCTTCTGTCAAGGCTTAGGGTCCTGGTATTAAATCAACTTAGTGAAACTGAATTGCAAACTCTTATTGATAAGTCACTTAAGGAGGTTGGACAAAAGCTCGAAAAGAAAGCAAACGAATTTTTAATTCTTGCATCAAACGGAGATGGTAGAAGTCTAATTAACATTATTGAAATTGCTTCGAATATTTCCAAGGGAGAGAAGATTAGTGTTTCAGATTTAGAGTCAGCCATGCAGAGAAAAAGCATTGGATTTGACAGGCAAGGAGAGGAGCATTACAACACAATTTCAGCTTTCATAAAATCGATGAGGGCGTCACAAACCGATGCTGCTGTCTACTACCTGTCAAGAATGATAGAGGCAGGACAAGATCCTTTGTATATAGCAAGAAGAATGGTAGTGTTTGCCTCGGAAGACATTGGCATGGCCCAACCAACAGCACTGGTTGTTGCCAACGAAGTGTTTCGTTCTTGTGAAATACTAGGCTACCCCGAGTGCGCCATCCCTCTAGCCCATGGAGCAATTTACTTAAGTGAAGCGAAGAAAGACAGGTCTTCTTACGACGCCCTACAGTTGGCGCTCTCAGATGTTAGGTCTATGGGAAACCTGGAGATACCTAAAAAAATTAGAAATGCCCCAACAAAACTTATGAGGGATCTGGAGT
Organism: Candidatus Woesebacteria bacterium UBA925; assembly: GCA_002293705.1. Lineage (GTDB taxonomy): Bacteria > Patescibacteriota > Microgenomatia > UBA8517 > UBA8517 > UBA925. The sequence continues at coordinate 37 of DBDT01000036.1, read as the reverse complement.
ATGGCAAAGGGTATGAAACTGTCTCTTATACACATCT
>DBDT01000011.1 GCA_002293705.1 Candidatus Woesebacteria bacterium UBA925 | reverse complement strand
TCGAGTATGTTGCCTGTATCGTGGGCTCGGAGATGTGTATAAGAGACAGATAATGTACTTTTTGGGCGCGTGGCTCAGTGGTAGAGCTCTTTCCTGATAAGAAAGAGGTCCATGGTTCAATTCCATGCGCACCCACCCTCAAATTTAACCCAACCTACTTAAGTAAGCTGCCATGAATTCAAGTAAGCCTTCAAGATCTCTTTAAGTGAAAAAACACTAAGGCTTTCAATGTATAATTTGAGAAGATGATAGAGCTGCAAACGATTTACATAAGAGTGCCCAGAAACCTCCCTCTTAACGCAGAAAGCACCCAAACACTGCTTTCTACTCTAACCGGGATTGAAAATGTCACAAGACTTCAAAGATGGAAAGGCAAGGAACCGCAAAGACTTTCGCTAGAGTTTATATCCAGCAACCAACAAATCCGCTTTGCAATTACTGCAAGCTCTGAGCTGATCCCATTTGTGGAGGCACAAATACAATCCACATACCCCCTTTCAATAATTGAGAGAGCCAAAGAGGACCCGATAGCTAACGTGAACTTGGAAGTGGTTGAATTGGACTTAAGAAAGGGGCCTTTTTACCCAATTGCCACCTCCTCTGCCTTTAAAGACCTGGACCCAATGTCCTCTGTTCTTTCAATATTAAGTAAAACAATTGAGGGTGAAGTGGCAATTGTTCAGTTTGCCCTAGAAGGAATTGGCAGCTCATGGCAAAAACAAGGACAGATGTTTGCCGACCAAGGAAGCAAAAAAGAAGATGGCAGCTACTCCCCTCGAGGAGATGCTGCGATTATTAAAGAGAAAATTCTCCACCCTGGTTTTGGAGTAAGCATTAGAATCGCCTCAACCAACAAAGCCACAGTGTCAGCCCTTATTAGTAGTCTAGGGGTGTACACAAGAAGTGATGGCAATAGCTTTGGCAAAAGAAAAAGGAGGTTTTTGGATATGGGCGACCCAAAAAAAGATTTAGTCAGCCGAACAGTTAGGTATGGAACAATATTAAATATCATCGAGCTTGCATCGCTCTGGCACCTACCTGGAGACAAAGTTTTGATCCAATCTATTGTGTGGGGCCATGCAATCTTTTCAGAGCCACCTGACAACCTACCAATCGCTACAAATAAAACTGAAGAGGAAAAAGCTGATATCAACTTCTTTGGTAAAACCATGTTTAAAAACCGAGAACAGATATTTGGTATCAAAACAATCGACAGGTTCAGGCACATCTGGTTGGTTGGAAAAACAGGTACAGGTAAATCTACTTTAATTTCCAACATGGTCATAGATGACATACGAAAAGGCCGTGGAGTCGGGGTCATTGATCCACATGGAGAGCTTTGTGAAACTATTCTCAACTACATACCAAGCAACAGGATCAATGACGTGGTTTACTTTAACCCTGCTGATCGCGAGTATCCAATGATTCTTAACCCACTGCAGGTGACAAACAAGGAGGAAGCAGAGCTAGTTGTTTCAGGTATTGTCTCGGTATTTAACAAAATATTTGGATTTAGCTGGGGACCTAGACTTGAGTACATCCTTAGAAACGTACTGCTTTCTTTGGCTGCAATACCCGACACAACTCTTGCCAATGTAATAACTGCACTTACCAACCCCGCCTATAGGGCATGGATGATTGACCAGCTTAAGAAAGACTCAAAAGACCAGGTCCTCATAAGTTTCTGGGAAAATGAGTTCAACAAGATGCAGGACAAACAAAGAGAAGAGGCCGTAGCACCTATTCTTAATAAGGTAGGTCAGTTTGTCACCTCTCCCCTTATAAGAAGGATTGTTGGACAACCTCATTCAAGCATGAGCATTGATGACGTTATGAATGATGGAAAGATAATTTTATGCAACCTCTCCCAAGGAAGACTTGGAGAGGACAATGCAGCCCTAATAGGTGCAATGCTTATCACAAAGTTCCAACTTGGGGCAATGCGTAGGGTAGATATTCCTGAAAAGGATCGCACTAACTTCTTCCTCTTTGTCGACGAGTTCCAAAACTTCGCCACCCCATCATTTATGAAGATATTGTCTGAGGCCAGAAAATACAGACTTTCCCTCATGCTTGCCAATCAATATATGGCACAAATCCCTGAAGAGGTACAAAAGTCTATTCTTGGAAACGCTGGTACCCTGATTTCCTTCTACATAGGCGCTGAAGACGCAGCTGTGATTTACAAAGAATTTGGAGGAGTGTTCACCGAAAAAGACTTTACTGAGCTTAAAAACAGACAAATTGCTCTAAAGCTAATGATAGACGGACACGCATCACGCGCTTTTGTCGCCTCCACCCTACCCCCTCCTGAGAGTAAAAATGGCAACATGGAAACAATACTCAAAGTTTCAAGAGAGCGCTATGCTAAAAAATTAGAAAAGATGGAGGATGCAACTGCCCCTCTTCCTGACCTGACTGAATATGAGTCCAAAGCAAAACAGCAAGCTCCCAAAAAGCCATGGCAAGGTGGTGGTGGATACTCAGGTGGAGGTGGCGGCGGACAAGGTGGCCAATGGGGAGGAAATAGGGGTGGTGGCGGGTACAACAACCAAGGCGGAGGAGACAATGGCCCAAGAAGAGACTTCAGACCACAATATGGTAGTGGTCAAGGTGGTGGTGGACAAAGACAGTTTAACCAGCAACAAAACCATGGCAACCAGCCTCACCATCATTCAAACACACAGCAACCTAACCCAATTAGGGAGCCCCATACCCCACCAGTTGCACCAAATCCCCCTGTTGATACGATAAAGCCATCGCAAAACTAGTTAGAAAGCAGGCTAGGAATGTCAAAGGAGTCATTGCGGGTGGTAATTTTGGTATTGTCACTCTCTGTACTATCACTTGTGCAGTTTTGGCCCCACATTACAGCACAAGATGCAAGTTCAGAAAACGAGCTACGACTCGACGACAATCTGATGGTCTCGTGGCATGAGGAGTGGATTAACGAGACAGGCTATGTTTGCGTATCGCTTAGCGATTCACAAACCGTGTTGGCGGACTGGTGTCATGAGTACGGCCTTGGCAGTACTAAGAGCGGAAGAGTGGCTGAAGCGAATAAGGGTGATCAGGAGAACATGTTCTGGTTGATAGAGATTGAGAGATCCACAGGTGGAATAGCAAA
>DBDT01000085.1:2483-4627 GCA_002293705.1 Candidatus Woesebacteria bacterium UBA925 | reverse complement strand
AGATGTGTATAAGAGACAGGGGAATAACTAATATGAAAACAGTCGCAGAGGTAAAAAGTAAAACTGATATTGTTTCTGTTGTGTCCTCATATGTTCCTTTGAAAAAAGCTGGTAGGCACTACACTGCATGCTGTCCATTCCACAGCGAAAAGACACCTTCATTTACGGTCTCTCCTGAACTTCAAATCTACAAATGTTTTGGCTGTGGTGAAAGTGGTGATGTTTTTTCTTTCGTACAAAAGTACGAAGGCATTAGTTTTTTTGAAGCTCTCAAAAGCTTGGCTGGTAAGGTGGGGGTGGAGATAGTAACAAAAAGCAGAGGGGCAGATGGTAAAAAAATGGAGTTGATGGATGCAAACGAGATTGCTGCAAAGTATTACCACTATATACTCACTCAAACAAAGATGGGTGAGGAGGCACTCAAGTATTTATTGGAAGTCAGACAAATTGACAGAGAAACAATAGACGCTTTTCAGATTGGTTTTGCTCCAAATACATATGACAATTTAAACAACTTCCTAATTAATAAAAGGAAACTACACCCAAACGCAGTAGTGGATTCGGGACTAGCATACAGAAATGACAGGGGTAGTGTGGTGGATAGGTTTAGGGGCAGGGTGATTTTTCCGCTATCTAATGCCTCAGGGGGTGTTGTTGCTTTGGCGGGTAGGATTCTTCCAAGTCTTGCCAAAGAAGGAGTGCCTAAGTATATAAATAGTCCAGAAACAGCTATTTATCACAAAAGTGAGGCATTATTTGGTTTCTATCAAGCGCGTGAAGCTATCAGACGAGAGGGTGAAGTTATCGTTGTTGAAGGAGAGTTGGATATGATCTCGCCTTGGCAGAGGGGAGTTAAAAATATTGTAGCTATCAAAGGGTCCAGCTTAACAGAAGGGCATGCAAGCTTTCTTTCTAGGTTTACAAACTCCGTAATATTGGCCTTAGACAGTGATTTTGCAGGTAATTCTGCTGCAATTAAAGGTGTGGTCACTTCAGAGAACAAGGGCCTTTCTGTTAAGGTGTGTGAACTTCCAGGGAAGTATAAAGATCCCGACGAAGCGTCTCGGGGAGATATTTACGAGTTTCAAAAAGCGCTTAAGTCGGCAAAAGCCTTTTGGGATTTTTTGTTTGATGTTATGAGGGTGCGATTTAATCCACAGACCACAACAGGCGCCACGCAAATGGCCAGAGCAATGGTGCCATTTTTGGCACAGATCCAGGAACCAATAGTTGCATCTAAATATGCAAGACGTCTATCCGAGTTGGTCGGGTCTAGTGAAGCATCTGTGGTGGAGGCGATTAAAAAACACAAGTTAGGAAAAGAGGGTGGCAAAGAGGAGCCTGGTACTTCTTTGGCAAAAAAGACCGATGATGTGGGCTCAAGCGACAGGAGAGAAAAACTGGTTAGGCAGGTGTTCTTCTCTTCGCTTTTGACCAAACCCTCTGAACTTCTTGGCAAATACCGAAGTTTGTTTACAGAAAGAAAACAAGAGATTGTTCTTTCACTGCTTGAAGAATATCTATCAAAAAATAAAGACTTTGATATCAAAGGATTTGTTTCAAGCCTTCCTCCAGAGATTGCCTCAGGTATTACTGATGAAATATTGATGTATGAAGGAGGGGATGAGATGGAGAAAGACTTGAATTTTGCCTATTCTCAGATTCTAATTGGAGACCTAAAAGAGGAAAGATTGAGGCTAATCAATAAATTGAAAAGTATTGACTCTGAGAGCGAAAATGCCGAATTTACGGCATTACAAGTAGAAATTGGGGAATTGACAAACCGTATTGCAAGTCTTGACAAGGCAGATTATAATCGCAACAGCCCCCAATAATTTAAAATACACTACATATGCGCAAACCTGTCGAAGATCTATTCAAAAAAGCCAAGCAGCAAGGATTTATCACTCAAGAGGATGTTTTGGAGATATTTTCAGATGCAGAAAACAGAATAGATGAGCTAGATGCTTTTTATGACAGATTGATCGCAGGAGGAATTGATGTGTTTGAGACCATTGCTTCAGATGACCCCACTTCAGAGAAAAAACAAATGTCACTTGATCAGGAGATTGAGATATTAAGTAAGTTGGAAGGCGGTAGTGAATCAACTGATCCAGTTAGACAATATTTGCGAGAAATTGGAA
>DBDT01000085.1:0-2300 GCA_002293705.1 Candidatus Woesebacteria bacterium UBA925 | reverse complement strand
ATGTCACTTGATCAGGAGATTGAGATATTAAGTAAGTTGGAAGGCGGTAGTGAATCAACTGATCCAGTTAGACAATATTTGCGAGAAATTGGAAAATATCCCCTACTTAGTGCAGAGGAGGAAGTGGAGCTTGCCAAAGCATTTGAAAAGGATGTTGCTGCCAGGGGTGAGGACACCAAGAGTAGGTCAAAAGACAAGCTTACTGAAAGTAATTTAAGACTAGTAGTTTCTATCGCCAAAAAATACATTGGACGAGGGCTTTCGCTTTTGGATTTGGTGCAAGAAGGAAATCAAGGTCTTATCAGGGCAGTTGAAAAATATGACTGGAGAAGAGGATTTAAGTTTAGTACCTATGCCACATGGTGGATTAGACAAGCCATTACCCGTGCAATTGCGGATCAGGCAAGAACTATTCGTATTCCTGTACACATGGTTGAGACTATAAATAAGCTATACAGGACAAGTCAGAGGCTCATGCAAGAGCTTGGTCGAGAGCCAACACCTGAGGAGCTTGGAGCAGAACTTGAAATGGCTGCCGACAGAGTGAGGGAGATTTTCAAAATCTCGCAAGAAACCACATCTTTGGATACTAAAGTTGGAGAAGACGAAGACAGCACTCTTGGAGACTTTATAGCTGATGAAAACGCACTCTCTCCTGTTGACCAGGCCAGTAAGCAGCTACTAAAGGATCACTTGGAAGAAGTGTTAAGCTCTCTTTCTGAGCGCGAGGCAAAAGTGCTCTCCTTAAGATTTGGTCTTGATGGTGGTCAACCAAGAACACTTGAAGAAGTTGGTAGGGTGTTTGGTGTTACCCGAGAGCGTATTAGGCAAATTGAGGCAAAAGCATTGAGAAAACTTCGCCACCCAAGCAGAAGGAGAAAGCTCCAAGACTACTTGGACTAAACACTCCAGGTTTTAACAAGGTATACAACAATCACAAATAAAATTGTGCTTTGTATTTGATTAATAACCTGATGGAGGAAAAACACAGATGAGTTTCTTGTTAGCTTGAAAAGCAGGTGATCTTCAGGCCTCTCTCTTTTGCCTGTGTGGTCAAATTGAACCAAAAACCAGTACAGGGTTTCTCCAATACTTCTAAACAAATGAAAGCTGGCAATCAGAAGAAGAAAAAGGTGGAAATCATTGAATAGAAGTGAGACAGATGAAGAGAATATGTAAAAAGGGGCAATCACCAGACTGTCACCCCAGACAAATATTGATAATGGGTAGAGAAACTTTGGCACTTTTTGGTAAGAGTGCCCATCTTTTACTTTTTTTGCTCCAATTGCAAAAACCATGGCCATTAGTAGGATTATTCCAGCTAAAATATGTGAAAACATTTCGTATATAGTATAATTATCCTAAGTAAATTGTGCCAGGGAGGTCAATTGTGGTTACTGAGCCGCGTAATGTTCTTGCTTACGGTCCACGCCAGGAAATCATTGATGATATTTTGGAACTTCTAGCTCGTGAGACTTCAAACTTGTCATGGTGTCTGGTGGGTTCAACAGCATTCAGGTTTCATCTGAATCGCCTTATGGCATGTACGAGTGACAGTCATAAGCGCGAAGTTGCGAAAAACTATCTCAAAAATTGGAAGGTGCGAGGGGTTGATGTCTGTTTGATGCCTGAAGTTAGCCCAAATGTGCTTGGTAAGTGGTTGATTCTTGGTGGATTTATGCCATATGTCCTCAATCTGGAGACAAAATACCTTGCATTTGTCTTGGGAATGACAGGGTTAAACTTGAGCATATTTCCGTGTGGCCAGTTACAGCCGGGGGATACTGAGATCCACCTGGTCAAAGGCGAGAATGTGAGAGTGGTTAAGTTTGGTGTTGCGTTTGCCGACCTTATGTCCGTGATAGTAGGAGTGAGAGATGGGGATCCCTTGGATCCAAAACACCTCAGGTCCTTTGGTGTAATGTGGGAGTTCATCGATAAAGACGATCTGTCGGATGCCGAGGAATATTGGAACCGCACCTTTTCTGGAAGGTTTGACCTTATTTTTGGAAAAGCTGTCCAGTTTTGCATGGGGATGGAAAGCAATCCGAGTCGATATAAGAGCGTGATGCCAGACCCGTATCGCAGGGTGGGTCGCTTTCGCATTGGGGTCTTAGCTTTGTATGCCAAAGCTGCAATGATGATGCCATGGACAATTGGTTACCTACTGCGAAAACCACACCCTTGGAGCTGGTAGGTTGTTTGGGCGGCACCTGCCGCCCAAATTTTATGTGGAAAAGATCTGCTGCCCCTGCTACAATCTAGGCACGAAAGTTATTCCCCTGTAGCTCAATGGCAGA
>DBDT01000030.1 GCA_002293705.1 Candidatus Woesebacteria bacterium UBA925 | reverse complement strand
TGGCCTCACTCCTGAGGCCGTATTCCTCACAACTTCGATGGGGAAATTGTATCACAAAATGTGAAATTATTCAGCCTTATAGGACATTATGAAGAGTATCCAGTTTCTTGATGGATCAAGAGTTGGTTGGTGTTTGTAGTTTCCAGTTACGCTAACACTTTTAAACCCTCCATTGATGGTTAGGTTGCTAGTGTCTGTGTCTCCGATAGTTCCTCCTCTAGGCAGTGAGGCAAATTGTCCAAGTGCATCTTCTGTGTAGGTGTCATCATCTTGTGGCCCTTCAACTCCTACAAAACCCAATACCAAGGAGTTGGCATGGGTTGTGTTGATTGAAATAGATGTTCCTGGGGTAGTACTACTCCCAGAGGTTCCATTTTGAACATCTAAAATACTTGAACTTAGTAGCCCTCTAAACTCATCTGCTATTGCAACCTTTGCTGCAGTTGATGGGGTTGTAATTGTGATCGTGTCGCCAGGTACCAATGCAGTGGTGATAGGAGCACTAAATATCGCAGCCCTCATTGTATTTCCACTGTTTGGTGCTGTTCTGTCTCTTGTGTAGGTGTTGCCTTTACTGTCTGCAATGGTTGCGGCGGATGCTGTGTAGTCAGTGAGAACTCTCACAATTATTGTGTTTCCTGCTGGTACTGACTCTGTCACATTTATAACCAGGGAGGTGCCAGTGGTTTTTGTGTTTACATTGCCAATGTTTTTGACATACCTTGCAGTTCCAGGCACTGTTGGCACCATCGCTTGGTAGTGGGCTAGAACTTCAAATGGTGTTAGTTCACGATCAAAGATTGCAACCTTGCCAATGGCGCCTTCAAAAAATGAGTTTAAATCTCTTGTCCCAATCCTCATTGGGGCTGTTCCGTTTACCGGGGAGATGTTTAGAGTGCTTAATGTATCAGTGTCTCTAAGAGATCCATTTTTGTAAACTTTTGAGTAGCCCATCGGGAATGAGCTACTTGTATCCCTGGTATTAATCACAAAAGCAAAATGAATCCAGTCGCCAGCTGTAACTGAGTCTTGGAAATAGCTTCCAACTCCAAGGCCACCTGAAGGGTTAAAGGCATACCCTGAGATTCTATTGGGCCTGTTTTCTGAATTGGTCAGCGAGTACATTCTGGCATGCCACTCTTGTTTGCCACTCTCACCCTTGCCCATCCAGTGAACATAACCAGTACCTTCTTGTTTGCTGAATTGAAGTGAATCTGGTCGTATCCAGGCCTCAACTGTAAATCTTCCAGTGTTTGCGGGACTTAGTCCGTCTGCGTCAAAAATTGTTATGTAATTTGACCCATCAAAATCCCAAGCTCTTTCGCCATTTGGTAGTTTTGCCTCAACCATTTTTCCAGATGAGACTGCCTGATATCTATTTGGAGAGTGATCGCATATTGCCCCTTCATTGTTGAATGCAAAGTATGCAATTGGTGAGTCATCAATAATCGACCAGTCGTAAGCACTGGTGACTAAATTGTCGCACGGACCCGGTCTTGGGGTTCCAGAGGTGGTTGGCGCAGGGGTGGGGCTTATTGTGGGAGTTGGGGTTGGAGTTTTTTTAACCACAGAAGCTAGTTGATTCACAGACCCACTGACAGCAGTTTCTGTGTTTGCTATTGCAATTACTTGTTCGTCTTCAACTGCAATAGGTGTTGAAGTTGGTCTAATTGAAAAAGTGGTACTTGGGGTTGCCATGGCTTGGCTTGTGGTTGGGTTTTGGTTTTTTGTATTTTGAGCGATAAAAATACCAACCCCTCCAAATGCCAAAATACCAATTATTGTTAATACTATTTTCATTCTAAATTCATTATAAACAAATGGATTATCAGTCTAGTGCATTTTTTTGAATGCAAAAAGGGGCACGTGTGTGCCCCTTTGATCTACAGCCCTTGAAGTCGGTGAATCAAGGCAATCAGTATGAGAATTGCCACGAAAAACATGAATTTCACCAACCCTGGGTTAAGAATGGCTCTTAGCCAGCCGTCTTTCTTGGCCGACTCCGCCTCTCTCCAGGTGAAAGTACCAGTGAGAGTCTTTTGCAAAGCTTCAAGAGTCCAAATTGAGCCAATAATCGAGCTGAATAGGGAAATGAGTGGCCTAAACCCTGCATACTTTAGCGACGGGTTTTCAGCCCCCTGCATGTAAGCAATACCCATGAGTCCACCCATCAGCATGATGCCGGCAAAATAGATTATGACCCCGAACAGGTCCCCGTTCATGGCATTCGCCAGGTGATCAATCATCACAAACGGCCCGACCACTGTTAGAAACAGTCGAGAGTAGGTGAGGAATGCAACCACCGGGTGGGTCTTCCACGCAAACTTTGCCACAGGAATCAGTACATGCCAGAAATTAATCTTCCAGCGAGTCCACTGTTTTCTCAATTGACCCAAGCTCTCTGGGACATTGGTATATCCACGAGCAGAAGGGGTAAAGACTACGTTGTAGCCCATCATCAAGATAAGCAGGGTCAGTGTTCTGTCTGTTGCTCCTTTAAACACCTTGCCGCGATGCTCCCAGCGTGCCCATCTGTGCAAGACTGGGATAATCGCCTCAGTCCTAAAAGCCGCAACAGGGCCGCTGACGCAAAAGACGAAACCTCCTCCAGCTGCTGATTCAGCTGCTTTTCTTACGTAAAACTGAGTAAAGTACCACGCTATCTGTAACAATACCCAGAAATTATGTTTGTTTTTCTCCGTGATGTTTACGTCGCATGCGCCTGAGCATGCACCAACATTCTCATTTGTTGCAAAAACATAGACTTGAGCGAGGATGAACCTCTCTTCAATCCTGCTGTCGCTGTCTGTGTGCATTACAACATCTGAGTGGATATATCCGTACCCGTTGCTTTCAAAGATTTCAATCAGCCTTTGGGTGTCACCTCGCCCAGGTGGTCGGCCATACTTATTCTTGAATTGCCGATATGCAAGCTCCCAGTCAGTAGTTTTGCCAAGCGCTGCAACTGTGAGAGCTCCTTTTTTGCCCTCATTTTTTACAAGGAAAATAACCCTAGGGTTAGGATAGTCTTTGTATTCAGCCGCAATCTCCACAGCTGCACCACTATCCCTTGAAGCATCATCTACCAATGTTATGTAGGTTGTGATGCCATATCGGGCAGCATTTTCTGCAGAGCGAACAATGCTATGGATGCAAGTGCGAAGACTATCTGGATCCTCATCTTTTGTAGCTATGCAAAAATGCACAACCTTTCCACCAACTGTCTGAAAAATCTTCTCCTCTGATAGGTTTGAGGTGTCCCCCAAGTCCTTGAAAAAAAACTTTTTTACCAAGTAGACCACCACGTAGTTGGTTGTTACCAACACTCCATAGAAAGACCAAACTTGGAAGTAAGTAATGATGTCAAGAGATCTTAGTCCGACTACTGACCCCAGTATTAAAAATATAAAAGTCCATCCCAAGCTTGTTCTGAATTTACCTTTTGTGTACCAAAGGATAAAGGCAAATACCAAGCTTAGGACAAGCACGAGAGCATATTCGATTCTCACGGCCTATTCCTTTCAATGTGCTAATGGATAGGAGGAAATTATATTCCAGATTGATGGTTATTCCAAACTTTATTTACAAAACTAAAGCATTGGCTCTGTTTCCGGTACAAAAGTTGGGGATGGGGTAGGTGATGGAGTTGGAACTGAGGTGGATTGAATGACAATTTCGAGATCCGTAGCACTTTCCACAACAAGCAGTTTTGTTTCAGGGTAATATTTGCCATTGGCAAAGATCTTCTTACTTAAGTACTTGTCCAAGTTAATGTTGGTGGGAATAGACAGGCTAATGGCCTGCCCATCTCCTGTTTGAAGATAATATTTGCCACTATCCACTTTCCTCAAAGTTCCAGAGTATGCAGTATCAACCCATGGGGTGGGGGAAGGCGATGGGGATGGGATGTAATCTTTTACAACAGGAACTTGTCTTAATATAGAGTTTCCAAACCAGCCAGCACCAGCACCTCCTGCAATTAAAATAGTAGAGATCAAAACAGCTGTAACCGGCTTTATTTTAAGATGTAAATCAACACCCTCCTTGGTCATAACTTTCTTCCACCATGCCTTTAGAAATGTAATTGGGTTGGTAACTTCAAAGGAAAAAAGAGGAGGGTCGCTTGGAGTTTTGGCTGAAGCCATATCTAATTTTTAACACAATCTCAGAGAAATCAAAAGGCCGGCATTTCGCCGGCCCAATTTCACTTACCGAGTTTGATGAATGTGAATTTAATCGGGTCCAAGTATATTGGGTTCCCGAACGGATTTAATAGTTGAACCTTGCCGTACATATCCTGAACTTTTGTCCAAGTATATACACCTGCTATATGTCTTTCACCCCTGGCCATGACCTTGTCATTGGGTTTGAAATCAAGATTTGCAATGATCACAGACCTTAGGGCAACGAATGAAATTGCTAGCGTGTGATTGATGTTGATGTTGACATTATCGATGCCGATTAGTCTCCAGACCTCTGTGGCCTGAGTCAATTTTACGTCTTCGCCAAGTTCTTGATCACTTAAAATAGAACAAATTATTCGGATTCTTGCTTCCGCTTCTTCACCCAGACGTCTGACAAGAATAATGGCTAAGTCAAGATCGGTGAATGTGCCACTGCTCACGATTACCCCCAGTCGTATAGAGAAGGATTGACTAGTATTGTATTTCAATGCAAGCACATAAATCAAAACGCCTCTTGTCTTTACAAGAGGCGTTGAATTATCTCCCCATTGAAAACAAGGGAACTATGCGGCTTTCAAGATTTTGACACTTTCCCAATCTGCTGGAGAGATGGTAATAGTGTCCTTTTCAACCTTCTTCTTAACCACAACAAGGCCTCCGGACTTAATGCTTGTAACCTTCCCAGTGATTGTTTTGCTGGGAAGGCATATCTTAACGATGCTCCCAGGTTTAATGTTAGTGTTGGCTATGCGCGAATAGTTGTCTGCAGCACCAAGAACCTGGCGACACAGCTGTTCAAGCTCAGTGATGCTATGGTCTTCTGGTGTTATTCCGATAAGCCTTGCTGCCATTGCGAGGTGGGCGTAATCACTCCCTTTTGCGAGCACTTTGTATGTTCGGTTGCGTATTGTTGCATCATTCGCCAACTTTTTTGCAATCTCATCCATCATAGGGCTTAATGTGGTGTTCAATCTGCTTCTCCTGTGAAACGAGCCAATAATGGTCAAAAAAGACCGGCCATTATTGTATCATGCTTGCATCTCCAAAAGAAAAGAATCTATAGTTTTGATCTTTTGCCTCATGGTATGCTTTGCCCATCAGGCTTTCTTTGAAGCTTTTAAATTCAGTATTGGTGTTTGGTTTTGAGACAAATGCAGAAACCAGGGCAAGCAAAGTTGAGTGAGGAAGGTGGAAGTTAGTTATGAGGCAGTCAACGAATTTAAACTTATAAGGAGGGTAGATAAATATACTTGTATCACCAGCACTTGAGGTTTGTTGAAGTAACCCTTCATTATTTGAAACTGTTTCAAGTGTTCTAAGAGAAGTGGTTCCAACTGCAATTATCCTTTTTCCCTCTGCCTTGAACTTATTCAGTCTGTTAAGTGTCAAACTGTCTATCTCGTATCTTTCTGAGTGCATCTTGTGGTCAGTAATATCTTTGCTGACAACTGGTAGGAAAGTTCCAAGTCCAACATGCAGTGTGACTTCGCAAATCTCAACCCCTCTTTCCCTTAACTTTTGGAGTAATTCTTCAGTGAAGTGTAGTCCTGCTGTTGGGGCTGCAATTGACCCTTCATTTTTGGCATATGTGGTTTGGTATTTTTGTCGAACGACACTCTCATTTTCATCTGATTTTATGTAAGGAGGTAGAGGAGTGTGTCCGTTTTTGTAAATCCAAGACATAAGCTCTTGTTCTGTGGTGAATTCAACTTCAATTTCACCCTCAAGTTTCTTTGTCACGGTTAAATAACTATTGTCATCAAAATACACCTTGTCTCCAATAGACAGCTTGCCTTTGTGTATTGCCCTCCACTTATTGCCTCCAAGTTGGTTGTTGAGAAGAATTTCGATTTTACCTCCAGTCTCCTTTTTGCCAAAAAGCCTGGCAGGGAAGACCTTGGTATTATTTACAACCAAGACATCGCGACTATCAAGAAGTTCGGCTAGATCATATACGTGTTTGTGGGTAATCTCTCCTGTTTTTCTTGAGATGACCATGAGCTTTGCATGGTCTCTTGGGCTAGCTGGGGAGTTAGCTATTTGATTAGTATCAAGATCATATTCAAATAGTGATATGTCCATAAATATGGGGTTATTATACCACCCCTCAGATGAGGGGTGGAGAATAATGGTTATTGCAATTCAGGGAGTGGGTATTCGCGGGAAACCAGTCCATCCTCTTCGGAGAATACCAATGTTTCCAGCAAATATTCACCAGTGATTGTTCCGTTCGTCTGGAATTCGATATCAGCACGAAAGAATACGTACTCATCGTCGGTGATCGTGACGTATGTTCCTGCCACGCTACTGTATATCCCGAGCTCAATATTGCCCAGGTCATTATCAAACCAATATGCAACATAGGATGAGTCAGGTGTCCAGGCGAATCCACTGTATTCAGAGCCACCATATTCGTCGCTGGCAGTGAAATACTCAACTGCTCCATCGACAACCTTCAAGGCAATTGCTGACCGCACCAACTGGTTATCCGCGAGTCGGTCAATAGTTGCGATTGCTACGCTGCTGTCTGGCGACCAGGATTGGATCTTGGCATCAATCGCCTCAATCTCATCACCCTCAAATAGCGCACCTTCAATCCCGTCATAGATGAAAAACTTGATCAATCCGCCATCGGGACGCATTGAAACTCCGAAGGCCAACATTGGCGCATTTGAGTTGATATTGCTTCGATGAGCCACAAAACTCATGCCGTAGTCGATGGTTGCCACCTCGACAAACTCACCCTGGACGTTGAGGCAGATTGTGCTGATGTTTGTGTATGCTTTGATGTGGTCCCCATACGGCATAATGCAGCCATCGCTTTGGGTGTGAGCATGGGCGGACGATGAAAAGAGCGACGTGGCAAGTACGAGCACAAATAGAATGATTTTCACGCTTCAAGCCTTTCGATTTGTTATTTAACGAGGTTTATATCTTAACACAACAAAGGATCCAATTCAATATTATAGGTTTAGGGCGCCTAGTTTGTCGGCGCCCAGAAGTTTACCCTCCACCACCCGTGAGAAGATAAAGGATCAACCCGGCAATGATGGGGGCCATTATTAACCTGAAATACAGCCAATCCCTCCTCCTGGCAATTCCCTGTTCAAACGGGGTCATATTACTGCCGCCAATTCGTTTAATAGCCACTTTCAAACCCTTTCAAACTTTACAAAAGCTTGTACAAATGATTGGTACCTATATAATATCATCACTGGCAAGTAAGCCGTCCTAGCTCAGTGGTAGAGCAGCTGTTTTGTAAACAGCAGGTCATCAGTTCGAATCTGATGGACGGCTCAGGTATTTATGCTGAGATGGTGGAGTGGTCAATCACAACAGACTGTAAATCTGTCGCTCGAAAGGGCTACGTAGGTTCGAATCCTGCTCTCAGCACCAATTAACTTAACCTCATAGTTTGAATTTAATCAGTATCCCAACTATAATCCCATAAGGTGAAACACCCGCAAGGGGAACCCAGGTATACCCATATGCTGTTCAGGGGTATCTGGAACTAACGTTCGGTTCAGCGCCGCATTGGCGGTGAAGAATACCGATCTCCCATTAGGGTTGGACAATTTAGTTCCATCTCTAAGTAAAGGAGAACCTCAAATGAGGTACAAAGTCGTTGAGTTGATGCATGGTGATTTTGTTGCTGAGGGTGGAAGTAAAGAAACTAAGTTTGAAGGAAGTCTTGAGGAGCTTGACACTCGTTTCCCCAAAAGTAGAATCTCGGGAGTGGATCAGTTTTCACATCGAGAGATTGAAGATGGTTGTATTCGCTGGGATTACTACTTTTATAAGTCTACTGATGGCTTAAGTTGGGAAGAGTGTGATGATCCAAGATCTAGTAACAGTTCTCGGCCGTTGACTGATTTGGAGAGAGCCATAGACCGGGAAAACAGAGCTATGTTTCCTGGTGATTTTGTCAAAGATGACCTCTTTGACTATGATGACTTTGATCCAAACGCTGCGGACGAGGATTGGTACTACTAATTCACCTGCAGGCCGAGAGATCGGCCTGTCCATTTTCTTTTTCATGTAAGTATGGCCTCACTCCTGAGGCCGTATATTTTTTTGAAAATTTTCTTAAACAGGAGTAGAATTTTTTCTGTTAATGGGGATCACAAGGAGGTTGGGGTGAGCACTAAACGAGGTGGAAATCGTCACCGTGATACATTTCCAAGCCAACGACTACTAGCGTTTCTGCTTCTGTTGGCTGCGTTGGTTTCAGTGTTTACGATGTATATCTCTAATCAGTGAGCCTATGGCTTAACCAGTACCGGGGTCTGCCGGTACTTTTTTGTGCTATAAAAACTACAGAGGACTGGTTTGTGGCTGAGAGTTGCAGTCTGCCACCACATCTTGCATGAATGCCGAGTCATCCAGCTGGCGCTGATCGATTAGAGAGCATGCTTCAAACTGTTTAGTTTCCTCTATGTAATAGGCAAGGCACCTGTTTGTTGCTATGGTCAAATCTGCATCTTTTTCAGAGTACTTATATCTAACTTGCAGGCAAGTGCTTGGGTCAAGCTTGTTAATTGCAACTTGCGCAACACAAGAGTTGGGTCTAACAAGACCTGATTGGGAATATGATTCAATAAGGTCACAATCTGAAATGTCTTTTACAATGGCTTGTTTTGTGTAAAAGCACCTTTCGATGTCGCTTTTGTCTTGAAGTTGCAAGCAATCTTCAATATTGTCTGTTGCATATATTCTTGATTCGTTTTGCTTTTTGTCAAGAATAAGTAAGGGTGCCGCAATAGAAGTAAGAATTGGAATAAAGGATGAAAGTAGTAGTGCAGTTTTTGTGGCAATACCTTTACTAGCTATATTTTTCTGCCAAAATTTCCACCCTGCGTAAGCACCAATTAAAAGACCAATGGGTCCTGTAACAAACGCTTGCATTGCCGCAATATAGAAGTAAAACAACATACCCATTCCTAGGCCTCCAGGTGTCAAGGCGCTTCTGATAAATGCAAAAGCCATTATGCAAAACCATGCAACTGCTACAAAAATTGCCCCATTTACTACACCAACCCCTAAACTAAAAATAGCTGACTGAACTTTGTTTTTTGTATTCAAACTAGTATCAGTCTGATTTAAGGCAGTCTGGGCTGTCAATACATTGATGGCTTTTCTTGCATCAAAAAACCACCCCGTAGGGTGGAGCCTTTGATGTCTACTGTGGCGCCTGACGCAAACCTTTCCTAGCAAAGCTAGGTGGGCTGGATGCCTCTGCTGTTTCGGGTTACCCCAAAAGACTTCAGCTTCGGACGCTCCTAGGCACAGTATTTCTCTGCCCCTACCAAGGCTTACCCTTGGCTCCCGGTTTGTAAATTGTTCAGAAAAGTTTTACGATCAGACATTCCTCAGTAGACTATTCATTTTAGCATGCCACGCAAAATTGTTTGAAGTAGGCGTAGATTAGAATGTCTTGCTTTTACACTCAGAAACGACATTTGGCCTGTAGACTGTTGGTGTTAATCGCTCACATATGGAGGTGTCTTTGGTAGCATGGACAACGCTCTCATAACAATTATTCTGGTTATCAACTGGCGAGAACATACCGAAATGATCATATATAACTTCTTGGCATATATCAGGATTCTTTGTTCTTATGGCAACACTTAATAAGCAGGATGATGTTTCCTTTTCGTTCAATTCAATATTGGTGGGGAAGCAGTATTCGTATTTGTCGGCGGTTTTTAATATCCCCATGTAGCAGTTTTTAACATCGACCGAGTTGTTGCCAAGTCGGTAGCAGGCCGCAGGGTCTTTCTGGCCAAAAATGTAACTTCTGAATGCAAATTCCACAAAAAACCAAGTTCCATAAATCGCGATAGCGGCAAAGGGAAGAAAAACAACTATTTTTACCAATTTACTATTAGTTTTTCTAGCTGCACCACCACTTTCTTTTGGTTGATAATTAAAGTGTTTGTTCCAAAACTTATTTCCAATTCTAAAACCAAACATAAAACCGACAATGCCAATAATTGTTGCAATTGCAAATCCGAAGACTATTACAAGCAAAAAAGCCATACCTTCACCAAAAATTGTCAATCTTCCCAATAGTAGTAACGATACAAATGCGATCACCCAGAGAGCGAAGAAAGAAAAGAAGCCAACCCCAATTGAGAATATAATAGACATCAGACTATTTCCTTTTTTCACAATTTAACACTATCAAGTTTAGAAGGACCAAACAATAAACAAGAGGTTATATAAACTGACTTTGAGGAAGGTATACCCCCATCAAAAATCTAATTATTGGGCTAATTATTGTTGAAACTAGGTTCCCACCACCAAATACGGGTAGGATCATGATGATTAGGATGAATGTTCCATATGCTTGCATGAATCTATCGGCCTCGTGGGCCAACTGCCTTGGTAGTAGCCCTACTAATATCTTTCCACCATCAAGAGGGTGCATGGGAAGTAGGTTGAATATTGCCAGTACGACATTGTAATAAAGAAATGCAGTTAGGGCGGGGTACAAAAGTGACAGGCTTTCAGCTGGTACGAATCTTAATACCAGCGAAGTGATGCTTGCCAAAATCAGATTGGAAAAAGGGCCCGCTAGGGCAATTACAGCTGAATCTTTCCTTGGATTTTTAAGATTATATGGGTCAAATAAAACTGGCTTACCCCAACCAAAACCTATAAAAAGCAAGAGAAAAGTGCCCAATGGATCTAGGTGCTTCAATGGATTCAGGGTTAGTCTACCCATAAGTCTAGGGGTAGGGTCACCAAGTTTGTCAGCTGCATAGGCATGGGCAAACTCATGTATGCCCAAAGCTACGACCAAAGATACTGCTGCAATTACAAATGCCAGGGGGTTTGAAGTGAGTAAATCTATCATTTGTTGTATTGTAGCGGAGTTGACGCTATAATGCTTCCACTATGGCAAGAGAATGCTACTTATGCGAAAAAAGAGCAGTGCTTGGTCGATCCCAAAAGCACAGGAGGGGTGTTGCTGGAAAAAGATGGATGTACCGAACAGAGGTAACTCCAAGAGTCTTTAAGGCTAATTTGCAGTCATACACTATAAACGAAGAAGGAAAAGACAAAAAAGTCACTCTTTGCACAAAGTGCATCAAGCGCCTCAATTTTGATGCCAGAATGAATTTGGCATAACTATAGTATAATCTCCATTAAGTAACCTAGTTAAACCAAGGAGTCTGACGTGTTTCAAAGTGAATTGTATGAACTGGAGAATTTGTGGTCATCCCACATGACCGTGTTAAACAGTAGCACTTCTAAACTCAAGCCACTACCAGATCTCTTGGATAGGACAAGGGTTTTACTGGGACAAGCCAAAAATCTTGTCTTTAGTGCATCAAGTCCAGCTGAGATCCGAGATTGGATGGGGTTTTTGGAGAGAATGCTTGACAGTCTTTACAGCACATTGTCTGTAACTCATGTATGGAGAGGTGTGAGATACGACAATCATGGGGCAGCATATCACTATGCATTTGAAATTGCACGAGACCTTACAGGGATCTTGAAGCTTCTGGGGTGCATTGGGTATGGTACGGTGGACAATTCGCACTATCGTTCAAACTTGAGTAATCTAGTCAGCACATACAGTGCAATTGATTTTCACGAAAACAGCCTCTTGCAGATGCTCAGGGTTGAGTTGAGCCTGGAAAATGATCGCTGGGAAGACCTTCCTGGGTTATTGCTAAGTCTATCGGGCGCATGCCTTATGATCAAAAGACATGATCGCGCAGCTGACATTGCAGCTTATGTCTTTTGGTGCTCAATTGGAAAGAGTTTTAAGGCAGCTTGGGTGAGCCTGCTGATGCTTTTTGTAACCCATCGAAAGCCCATGTCTTTATTGAAGGTGGGTTTAAAGATTGCCATCAAGGCCCAACAGGCAAGAGGATTGAGGCAGTTGGTTGGTGATAGCCAGTTCGACCCTGAAGGTTTGTTCGTGGCAACCCAAGCACTGATTAATCTAATCCTGGCATAATCTTTAGTCGGCAAGCTCCGCAAATAGCGGAGCTTTTCTTTTGCTTGAAAATAGCCTCTTTGATTTATAGCCTCCATACTATTTAATATCCATGTCCTTTTACATATATAAGCATGAAAGAGGTGTGACGTGATTGATTACTCTAAAGTCCTAGAGCCAAATGTTCTGGGTGCTCTGAGTGGTGTAGCAAGGTTTTTTGATGATCAGTTTTGGCTCTTGAGTAGAGGTAAGATCAATTACAAGTCTGCACTGGAACTTGCGCTAGGAGTGCATGGTGATTATCTGCCTGACATTAAATTGAAGGCTATGTTCGTGTGGTTGGTCGCCCCTGACCTAGGGAGATTGTTGGAAACTGCTAGTATTCCTGAGTTGAATTCCAGAGTTCAAAGTCACTCATGGAACAGAACTCAAGAAGTTGAGGATTACACTGAATACATCATCCCTGAGCTCATTGTGGATAGAGGTCTTGTTGATTGGGCAGTTGGGCTGTTGTCCGAGTTTGTAGATGCTGTGAACGGAGACCCTAATCTACTTGAGGTACATAGAGATCTGCTTATTGGGATTTGGGATCAGCAACTGGACATTGGAGCATGGGTTGTTGACTCAGATGAGTCAATGCAACTACTTTCCAAAGTCCCGATTTTTACCAAGCCTGAACACGACTCTGTACTGCAGCTGGGCACAACTGAACTTGGCTCAGTTTTTAAAAAAGTGCTAGGTCGGGAGACTGATGGCCTGACAATCGCGGGTAGAGCCTTTGTCCAAAGGGCAATTGTTGAGGCGCGTGGCGAAGATGATGGCCGGTATTTCTATGCGCGTCGAGAGTTGGCTGCAGCGGTTGTTGATTGCCTTCAGCTGACCAGTTTCAGGTATGAACTTGTAAAAGAACTCTACTCGCTCCTTTTGAAAGAAGGCTTTGGCGGTGAACTTTTCTGGGTCTTGGCTAGACGCCTGAAGACCGCAGGCTTTCTTCTCCAAAGCATCGAGAACTGGAAGTTTGCGCGTCCAAACGTGTTCTCGAGACATCTGTTGGAGGCGATAGAAAAGCATGGGTTTGTCTATGGTATTGGTGAAGATGAGGATTCGGTTGCCCGCGACCAGTTCATCGACAAACTGCTTGGGTACGCAAAAAACACTAAAGTTGGCAAACGTCTGAAAGGGCATGTGGACACAATTGCAGCTAGAAAGGCAGAGGGCAGGAAAAGAGCACTAGTTGAGTACACAAGGCTGTTTGCTTTTCTCAGATAACCTGCCCCATCTTCTCTCAAGCGTGTGCTTGAGAGAAGAGTTTTGCTTCAAGCTTCTTTTTGCAATTTTAAATAATAGGTGGTTAACTACCATATCGATTTCTTGTGTGAGGAGTAAGTCCAAATGGCACAAGGTTTTGTAAGAATGAGTCCTAGCATTGATGATCTTGGCAAGCTTGAGGATGTGTCTCGCGTCTTTTTTGATCCCCACTGGAATGAAAATGGTGGGACGCCTGCTGCGATCGAGTTTCTTGTAAATAATGGTGGGCCAAAAACTCTCAGGTCGTTGGTGTGTTGGCTGATATACCCAAATAAGCAAGGGATCTTGGATCTTAAACCAGAAATAAGCCAAGAGTTGGCAAAAGCTGCGGGTGATTTGGCGTTCCAGATAACATCAGAAGGTTGGAGTCGCCTGGTGGGCTTTGTCGAAACCAAATGGCTAAGAAGGGAAATCATGATTGCCTCTCATGCCATAAAGCATGGAGACTATCAGGGTGCGGATTCAGCAATCCATGCAATCCAGCAGTTAACACTGGCCGCTCTTGCGAACCCTAGTTTTCCCAACAGCCTGCTTCTTGGTCTGCTTAAAGTGGCTCCGCTTAGCGCAGGTGGATTTAATCGTACTTGGGTGAGGGACAACAAGCCTGTTTTTCTGTTTCAGCTTTTGAATGCAGTAGTTGTCCATAAGGAGTCAGAATTTTTGGACTTTGTGTTGGAAAAGATCTCGGGTGAGGCAAATGTCTTGAGGAACAAAAAAGACACCACCAGCCATCGCTTGGAGTTGGCAACTGGAATCGCCCAATTCATCCAACGATCTGGTTCAAGTAAAACAGACCTATCGTTCCAGCTCTATCATCTCCTTCGGATCTTGGGTTTGTACACATCCATGCTGACTGTTTTGTCATGGAATGAGTCACTTCCATTGGCAAAAGGATTGTACAAAGCATTGACTAATTGTGGGGCCCAGGCAAGAGAGAGATTGGAAGAGTTTGTGAGAGGATATCTCGCCTTATATGCAAATTGGCGTCCAGATGCTGAGGCTACAGCCTTCGAGAGCTTTATTCTGGGGTTGGCAAATAAACATCCAGGATTACAAGCATCGACAACAGTTAAACAGACCATTACCCAAGAAAGAAAGGCTAGGTCAGCCCGTAAACGACAAGCTCGAAGAAAAGCATTTAAGCTAAAGGCAATTGTGGCTGATTAGCTTCACAAAGTTTAGTGCCCTCGTTAATTCGAGGGCATTTTTATTATTAACAGCTTTATGCTATAGTATATAATCGCCATTGATTGTTTGGAGGTTATTGTGGAATTTTACAATCGCATTAGTGTTCTGAGTAAAGACCTCGAACGGCTATTGAATTTTTCTTTGCATCGGAAGTGGTGGGTTGATCAAAGAATCAACTTTCCGGCTATGAGTGCTGACCTGTTAAGTGAACGGCTTAGTGAGTATGTAACAGTAGACTTGATCAAGGCACTGGTATATCTACTGATCTCACCAAGAACACAAAGTTTGTTTGAGTTGGCTGGTATTGACAGGCCTTACTCACTCACCCTAGCGCTTGAAGAAGGTCGCTTTGACCTTGAGGCTTCGCATTTCAATCAATTAGCAAAAAAGATTGTTGAATTTGGGCTATTGGATTGGTTCACTGAAGTCTTTGAGGAGGTCTTAAAACTAAACTCAGACACCAAGTCTCGAAGAGTTCAGATTCAGTTGGCACTAGCATTGTTGCGTACCCACAAAGGTCCACCTGGAGAAGTTTTGGATATTCTCAGTCTGATCCCTGTACACGCAGGTGGTGTAACCATTTCGGAAGTCGGCAGTCCTAAGGAATATCCCATTCTTCGGTCGCTTTTGTTGATCACAGAAGCCAAGTATTACACCGAACTCGAAGATCTGATTGCCAGAGCGCTGGTCGAAGGTTCTACAAACAGTGGCCCTATCTCTCTGGAGATTGCTTTTGGGTTTTACTTGTATATCACTGCTGGTACCAAAACCAAGTTTGAGTTCAGTAGAACCATCCAGCAGGCCAATAGGTATGGCTTTCTTGGTCAGTTTGTCTGTGTGACCATGTTTCATCCAGGTCAGTTACTGTCGTTCTTTGATGCGATTTTGTCACAATCAGTGCCACAGCTGTTGATTGACTATTGCGAGGCAGTGGCCTTGGAAATAGTGGCAAGATTTCGTATTGGTGGAGCCTCTGCGGTCACTGTCTATCGAGAGTTTTTGCAGCGCATTGTTGACCAAGGTGTTGCAATCCCCCGCGATCTTGTGACATCGATAGAAGAGGTGTTGAAGATTGTGGATGATAAAGCTAAATCTGATCAATGGCAACAGGCAGTTATTAACGCTGAAGCGGACACAACCCTTATCTCTTAAATATAGGGATTTGTTCAGTTACCTCCGGGCATTGCCTGGGGGTAACCCTCATTAAATTGTTTGAAGGTCACTGGATTTTTACCTTCCAATTGCACCTGCTCTATCAATAGTTTCCCGCTCACCACTTTAGTTTTTAAAATTTTTAGTATCTTTGATTCACCTTCAATAACAACCCTTGTCCAAACTCCTGGCCATGGATCCATGGCTTTTACGAGTCTGTCAATTTTTTCTGCATCCATTTCAAAGTCTAATCCAACAATAATTGGTGAACTTGTTGTGGCACCTGTTTTGCCGTTCATTGCAAGAGTAATGTCTGACAGGTCGATGTATCCATCAGTTTTTTTGAGTATGTTGGTAAATACAGCTCCATTTTCATTCTGCTTTTTTGGAGTTATTTTTCCTGCAATGTATGCGGGGAGAGTGGAGATGAGTAGCGGTACGCTTTCAGCAAAGAGTCTTGCTCGTAGTGTTTCGTTGGTGTCATCATCTTTCACTTCAGATTTCATCCTCGCAACCACTGGACCATGATCCATTTGTTCATCCATTTTGATGATGGTAATTTCAGTTTCTTTAAATCCTGCAAATAGGGTTGCCTGTATTGGAGATGCACCTCTAAACATGGGAAGAGGGGATGGGTGGACATTTAAAATTCCCAGCCTGAACTTTGCAAGAGTTTCATTGGGGATGATTTTTCCAAATGAAGCGCAGATTCCCAAATCAGCCTCACCTATATCAGAGGGGTTGTATATAACTTCTATCTTGTGCTCATATGCAAACTTGTCCACAGCAGAATACTCTTTAAATTCAGATTTACCGACAATCTTGGGAGGTTGAGTGACCACAGCCACAAGCTCTCTTTCAGTTTTGCCTCGGTTAAACTTCGCATGCAAAGCCTCAAGTATGGGTAGTGTATAGTCTGGTGTGCCAAAAAATATTATTCTCATTTGGGTATTGTACCTTAATTTATCAGATAATAGCGAAATTTGGGGTTAATTGTTATTTACTTTGCATGTGGTAGCTCCACTTCTTCCCAGTCATCACCATCGAACAAGTACAGTGGGGCTTTTTGCTCAAGAATGTGGTCCAGAAATACAACTCCATTAAGGTGGTCAATTTCGTGCTGAACGATATGAGCCAAAAATCCTTCAAAGGTTTCCGTGACCGTCTTTCCTGCTGGGTCCATATATGAGATGGTTACTCTTTTTGATCTTTTAATGGGTCCATAATAGTGTGGTAGTGAGAGGCAGCCCTCAAGAAGTTTGCCATCCTTATTTTTTCCTTCTAGTAGTTCTTTGCTCTTTTTGATAATTTTTGGATTGATTATTATCTTGTCCACATTGTCATACTGCATGAGAAATATTTGGACGTTTCGTCCAATCTGGGGTGCAGCAAGACCAACACCTTCTGGGTCCTTTTGGGCTGCCAAAGTATCTCTCATGTCTTCAATTATCGAGAGGATTTTTTTGTCTATCTTTTCAACTGGTTTGCTTTTTTGATGCAGAGAGTGTTCCTTTATGTCAACAATTTTTCTAATCATGGTGACAATTATACCAAATCTTGGGGATTATCAGCTCTTTTTAGTTAGCCTTGCAATTTCTGAGGCAATGTAGATGTCCTCGGGCGAGATGTTTTTTAAGATGTACTCAAGCTCGATTACAGCCTCATCAACTCTATTTTGCCCCTCATACACTACGGCCAATAATTGTCGGGCCTTTTTGTAATCAGGCTTGAGTGCAATTGCTTCTTTAATGGCATCTTCTGCACTTTTTTCATCACCAATTTTTGCAGCAGTTAGGCCTATTTGGTAGTAAACCGTCGGATCAGATGGTGCCAATAGTGTGATTCTGCTTGATAGCTTAAGTGCCTCAAGTAGGTACTTTTGGTCAATCTCTCCCATACTGTCGTAGGTATAGATTGCGGATTTAAGTAACTTCACGTTATTTGGGGCAAGCTTGATACTTTTTTCTAATAATCTGTCAATTTCTTCTAGCTTGCTTGGCTCCACCTCATCTTTACTTTCAAAAATTAAATTCAGTTTTGAATTTGCAAGCTCATCTATGTATAGCGGTTCATTTGGGAATGCCTGCACAGCAAGCGTCAGATCATCAATCGATTTTTGGGGATCTTGGCTTGAGTTTGATATCCCACTGGCATACAGGCTGTCTGCGACCACAAATTTGCCTAGATTTTGCAAACTGTAGCCAGCAACAATGATTGTTGTGACAAATATAAGACCAGTCATCCTTTGGGGTATTTTCAAGGTTAGCTTGTCTTTTCCCTTTAACCCAATTGCAATTGCCAGAAACATTAGAAAGCTTGTTGTTACAGTTGAAAAACCCCAAAAGTTTGACACTGATGCACTCACAACTATCGACAAGCTGGCTTTAGCAAGAGCGCTGTTTCTTCTGAACAAAAGTAAAACAGAAACAACTAAAAGGGCAAGGTATGTGGAGGTGCCCATGACTCCGGTTGTTGAAAGATAATTTAGAAATTCATTGTGAGCTTTGTTGTATAAGTAGTTCCACTCAGAGGTGTTGTTGTGCTCAAGAGGTCTAGCTCTGTAATAGCTTAGTGCAAATGTTTCAGCTCCAGTGCCGACAATAGGATTGAGTCTGAAAAGCTCAAGCGCTCCTCTCCAGACAATAAGCCTGATTACACCACTTTCAGTTCCACCTCTATCAATTGCAGTTCCAGATGGGGTGGCTTGGCTGATACTGGGAGGGTTGGTCAATCCCTCAACATCAATTACCCCTTTGTTGAATGGGCTGCCAACTATAAAGGTAACCATGGCCACAACTGCAATAGATGCCACAACACCAACTTTTTTTACTTTAGTATTTGATAGTTTGCTTTTAAGAAGAAAGACTGTGAGAAGTATTTGGGAGACCAAAAGAGCAAGGTAACCACTTCTGCTTCTTGTGAAGATTACCCCTAAAACAAGCAAAACTTGAATTATCAGGTAGAGGCAGAGGGATTTATTGGTCTTTGCTTTGGCTGCTCTGTAGATGGCAAATGGCATCACCATTGCAAGGTATGCTGCCATCCAGTTTGGCTGACCAAATGTGGCAAACACCCTGCTTTGGACATCTTGAACCCAGCAGCTAACTGAAAATTCATTTCTCAGTATCACGCAACTAGCGCTTACCCCAAGCTTTTCAAAAATACCCCAAATTGCCACAATTGTGGCTGAAAGTAAGATGCTATTTATATTTGTCCTAACTAGTTTTTTGTCTTTGACTGAGGAGTAAATTACAAACAGTATTGCCAGGCAGATGGTGGGCAGCAGTCCACCATTCCATCTTGAATAATATCCAAGTAGCGATGTCCTAATCTCAATTGAAAACAAGCTGCTTATAAAAAGAGCTAGCAAAAACAACAGAAATGGCATCTCTACACCTGTTAGTTTTAACTTAAGTCCAGATTTAAGACTGGAAAGAATAAAGCTTGCAGTTATTATTATTGTTAACAAGTAGAAGGCTACCAGCTTGGGGAATTCAAACAGCTCACTACTGTTTGGGAAAAAAAGTAAGGGGAGTAGTAAAAACAAAAGATTGAAACCAACTTTGCTGATATGCCTTGCGACTGTCTCCATCGCCATAGACTAGCATAAACTACTTTGTCTTTTTAGGTTAAACTGCCTTAATATTTCATGATGTTAAAGATACTTGAAATTGCCAATAAAAATCTTTTTCCAGAACAAGTTGCAATTGATCCTACTGAATCAACCACTTTAATTGGTGGCGCCAAAAGAGGGCTCGTTTTTCGAGCAGATACAGCAGCAACATTTTCCAAGTTAACAGGAGAGTTGGTATCCGCCTCTACAGTTGCACTAAATTGTATTGGCAGATCACCTGCTGGGGTAGTTTTTGTAAACCCTTTTGAAAGAAATGTCATATCTTCAGCCTCACAAGCATCATCATTTTTAAACTTCTGTCTGGCAAAAGGTGGAATTTTTCTAAGTCCAATTGCCAGAAGGCCCAAGCTTTGCTTTACATATGACCCAATGATCACCAGCATGCAACTTGCACACTGGAAAAAGATATTCAAAACTGCCGGCTTTGGCTCATTGGTACCAATAGCTCGTCCATTGGTTTTTGGGAATCTACTGAAAAATCAAAAGCTTGTGAGTAGCTACCTTTATATAGAGCTTAATTTTTTTGACACAAGAATATATCTTGTGAGTGCCTCTGAGGTTTACCTTTCAAAAAAGATTGGGGTTGGGATTAATCAGTTTTTGGAAGTTGCTAGGAAGCATTTGATTGAAGCCTCATCCCTTAGCGTCGGCCAGCTTGATTTAAGGCTACTAATCTCCCAGCTATCAAAAACCACAAGTGGCCACTTTATAGTGGTTCGTGGAAAGAGCCTGGAAGATGGTCTGCCTAGATCCGTTCGTGTGGAATCAAAAAAGATTTATGAGCTTTTAACACCATTATTTGATCAAATAGTCGAAGGGGCACTGGCTTTAACTAAGGTTACTACTGGTCAAATCTGTTCGGATTTATCTAAAAACCCATTCTTTTTAAACACAGATCAAGCGTTTGCGAACATCGTTTCAACATATGTTTCCAAAAAAACAGACTACAACAGCTACTCTCTTGTTGGAGCTGAAAGCTTGATTGTAAAAAGCATCTTCGCGCAATCGCAAAAAACAAATTAGTTTAAATGTTTATTTTTTAAAGTACTGACAATGCAGAAAATAATTGGAGGATGGGAAAACAAATACAATCTGACTGTCTCAAGAATAATTGGGATAGCCATTTCATTTTCATTTTTGTTCCTTTTGGTCAGAACTTTTGAACTGACTGCAATTAAAGGAGCTTATTATCGCGATCTTTCAGATGGCAACAGGACCAGAAGGATTCCAATAACAGCTCCAAGAGGCAGTATCCTCGCAAGAGGAGGTCAGGTTTTGGCAGAAAGTGTTGAAGTTCCCAAAAACATAATTTTTGACTCCAAAAAAGGCTACACCCTTGAAAAGTCTGAAGGGGAGGAGGACTTGTCGGTTCCTGACTGGTACAGAAACTATCCAATAGGTTCAGCTTCAGCACATCTTACAGGGTATGTGGGTCAGCCAACAGATGAGCAGTCTGGGCGGCCAAATCCAGACTGTATTGATGATGGTGTCCTGTTGCCTCAATCGCTAGTTGGTTACTCGGGTCTTGAAAAGATGTATGAGTGCCACCTTCAAGGAACACTGGGGGAGGAGTTGGTGGAGGTGGACAGCAGGGGTGGGATTGTACGAGTTGTTGGTAGAAAGCCTCCAATCAAAGGTGTTGATCTAACAACCACAATTGATTACGAGTTACAAAAGGCTGTTTTTTCTGCTCTTAACTCACAGCCTCTTGCTGGGGCGGCGGTTGTGACCGATACAACAGGGCAAATTCTTTCATTGGCCTCAACACCATCATTTGACCCTAATCTATTTTTTGGAAGTACTAAGTCTGAACCTGAAAAAGCTAGGGGTTATCTTGTGGACCCAGGCAGGCCACTGTTTAACAGGGCAATCTCAGGTGTGTATCACCCCGGCAGTATTTACAAAATGCTAATTGGGGTTGCTGCATTTGAAGAGGGAGTGATTAGTCCTGATTTTACCTACACCGACACGGGAGTGGTCTCGGTTGCTGGCTTTGACTATAAGACCTGGTATTTTACAAAGTACGGCAGGACTGAGGGTAACATCAATTTTTCTCAAGCCTTAGCCAGGTCAACTGACACATTTTTTTACATTGTTGGTGGTAAGGTTGGGATTAACAAGCTTGTAGATTGGGCATCAGTATTTGGTGTAGGGCAAAAAACAGGCATAGATCTGCCCGGGGAAGCACAAGGGATACTCCCTTCACCTGACTG
>DBDT01000014.1 GCA_002293705.1 Candidatus Woesebacteria bacterium UBA925 | reverse complement strand
AGATGTGTATAAGAGACAGGTATCGGTGTTTATAAAATTACTGTTACTGCTTGCATAGTTTAAAACCTCAATATTTACCACAGAATCGCCAGTTTTGATCAATGCATCACCATCAGTTGAGCTGGCTATACTATTTTGACCAGTTGAAGCATAGGCTGAGATGTTATTTTTTATTACTGATGAATTGTAAGACTCAGTTACCATGACACTAGAGTCAACAACCTGCTTTGATTCGACCAAATCCTCTGAAGTTTTTATTTCCAACACAATTTCCCCACTGGGCAATGCGGGTAAATCCTCTGCATTGATCTTGGGAGGAAAAGATAAGATCAGCAGCAATAAAGATAGAATTATTCTTTGTTTATTTTGCACGGAACCTTGCGCGGGCAAGGGCAAGAAGTACTCCAATTCCAAATACTGGCAATAGCCAAGCCAAGTTTAGATTAACCTGTTTTGCAGTGTTTTCTGAAACTGAATCACTAATGTTGGATGAGGCCAAGACCTCAGAATTAGAGTCGGCAAAAACAATACTGTTTGATGCCACCCTTGCCTGAGGGATTTGTGTCTGAGTCAAAGATGAAACTCTGGTTTGCGCACCAGTTGAGTTAACAGTTGTAACTGGCTGAGTGCTTTGGCTTGAACTACTTGAAGATGATGATGCAGAACTTGAGCTAGCAGCAACACTATTCTGGTTAGAAGAGCCTCCGACTCCTGAGTTTGCAGTTGAAGAGGTCTCTTTAACACTTCCAGGTGTAACAAAGTCTCCAAACCAATTACCAAAGACGTTTACTACAGTAACAAGCAACTTACCCCCTCCAGTTATATTGTTGTTTACAAAATTTACCAAGTTGGCGATAACTGTAGCATCTCCTGTGGTGACACTAGAGGAACCACCAGTGTTTCTATTTGCATCATTTTTTCCAGTATTTGCTGATAAATTGATGTTATTAGTAATTTTTGCGTTATTTTCTTGTACGACAGTGTTATTAACCTCAGTATTAGCGCTTGATTGATTTTCAGATCCTGAGCCATTGCCATTGTTTACTGCGGTTACTGCTCCATTTTCATCTACAGTAAACTCTGTACCAGCTGAACCTGCCATGTGGCCATCAGCACCCATTATTCTTCCCACCCATCTGCCTGCTTCATTAACTATGACTAGCCACCAATTACCACCAGAGATGTTTGAGTTAACAATGTTTAATACATTGGCATCAATCTCTGAATTTCCAGTTGTAATTGAATTAGAGCCATCAGTGTTTCTATCAACATTGTTATCTCCAGTTGTCGCAGAGAGATTTAGATTGTTCTCAATTTCAGCTGTATTGGTTTGAGTAGTGCTATTTGCAACAGATGATTCAACATTGGCATTGTTTTGTGAATTTGAACCATTACCAGTATTAGCTGCTAAAAACTGGTCAACCAATTCTTGAGGCAAAACAATATCACCATACAAATCTCCATAGATGTTAACTGTTCCATATAGTACTTGTCCTGCTAGGTTGTTGTTAGCAAAAGTTAAAACATTGGCCGAAACATTTGCATCACCAGTTTGAATGTTATTGTTTCCATTGGTGTTTGAGCTTGCACTGTTTGATCCTGAGTCGGCCAAAAGATTCATATTGTTATCAATAGTTGCATCATTGGCTTGCAGGGTTTCATTGTTTATAACCCCATTTACGGTTGAATTGTTATTTGACCCAGAACCATTTCCAGTGTTAACAGCTGAAGCTGGCAAGCTGCCGCATCCAGAGATACAGTTCTTGTCAAAATCTAGAACTAAATCTCCTCTGTGATCATCAACAACATTAAATTCAGCAATCTTAACTCCGTCGATATTGGTGTTCACATTGGTAAGCATTGTTCCTGATACATTGGAGTCTCCTGTGACAATATTGTTGTCACCACCAGTGTTTCTGTTTGCATTGTTTTGACCGGATACACCAGATACATCCATGTTGTTTGAAACAACAGCTGAGTTATTTTGATTTGTTGAATTGTTCTCCTCGACTCTTACTGATCCTGAGTTGTTGGATTCAGTACCATTTCCAGAATTTGCCACCCGAACACCACCCTCATCACTGGTGGTTGGTCTAACGGAAGAATTTGTATTAGCTTCAGTGTTAATAATTCCAGACACATCAACATCACCTGTTTGGATTGAAGAACCACTAGATGTTCCAGATTGACTTTGACCACCTGTCTCTTGAGAAATTGGAGTATTGGATGGAATCGGAGATGGGGTTGGTGTTGATTGTTGTTGAGATGATGGTGTTGAGCTAGGTGTTGGTTGTGATGACGCCGCAGGTGCTTGTGTTGGTGATGGTGTTGCAACAACTGGAGTTGGAGTTGGCGCTATTGTTGGGACTGGATTTGGTGTCGAAATAGGTGGAGGGGTTGGAATAGAAGGTGGTGTTGGAACACTAGGTGGTGTGGGAGGAGTTGGAATGTTTTCTGGAGGTGCTGGTGGTGTGGGAGGAGTTGGAATATCAAAAGCGTAAGCTCTTGAAGCGCTGGCATTTACCAACAAAAGAGCTGACAAAACTATGGATATAATTTTTTTAGTATTCATATTTTAATTTATCTTGTTATTTACAATATATTTGTTTTCTTTAGTAAATTAAAGTGTCAATTTAGTTAACAAAAGAATCATTTCTCCTCTGACCCCTGGGGGAGCAGAAAGTGTGCTTACCCCCAGAGACATTAGAGGTTTGTTGGTTAATTGAGCCCTAGAGCTCTGATTAAGTCCATCAAACTGAAAGAAACATTGATATTTACACCATTACCCAAAGGCAAGGTTGGCATAGAAGAAGCACCGAAAACATTGCTGTTTCCTGCGTTCTCTAGTCCTACCAAAGTTTCAGAGTTACCAGTTACGATTTCTGGATCAGCATAATTGTGAGCTGTGTTGGACTTAGCGTAGTTGTCTCCAGTAGAGGAGCCAGCATGGATACCGTTGTCGATACCACATCCGTTGTAATCCCAGAAAGCATAGAAATCTCCACAAGAGTTATCTTGGAAGACGTTCAAGGTGTCATCGACATAAGCCTTGAGCAAGTTCTCGCTTTCAACTCCGTTTGTAGCAATTTTTCCAGAAATGTCGCTGAGACAGTCACAGTCGACGTCTGCCCAGTTGAAGTTAGCAGCATTATCTACTGCAACTCCGGTGTGAGCATTACCTGTATCAATAGATACATATCCGCCGGTGTTTCTGTTAGCTTTATTGTCGCCAGAATTTGAGTAGGCATCTACCAAATTCGCAACAGAAGCTGTGTTGTACTGTTGCAAGATTACATCTCGGTCAAGACCAAGAAGAATTTTGTTTCTGCTGTCAGCACCGTTACCCATGATTGAAAGAGTTACGTCCCCAGCTGAGTGAGAACTATTTCCTCCAATTCTTGCCCAGTTGCTGTTAGCTTCTGTTTCAAGATCAACATGAGTTAGAGCACTACCAGTTGTTACAGTTACATCACCTCCAGTGTTGCTGTTGGCCTTGTTCTCACCAGTGTTTGAGCCAGCGCTTACAGCGTTGACTATAGAACCACTATTGGTTTGAGCAAGTTGAGTTTTATCTTCCAATTTGAGTTCAACCAAATTGTTAGAATCAACTCCGTTTCCGCTAATTTTAACGTCTGCTCCTCTACCACATGTACCGCAGTTAGCGACATCAGCAGTATTAGTATTTGCAGAGTTTTGAATAGCTACCAAAGTCTTGCTGTCGCCAGTGTCGACAGATACTTCTCCACCAGTATTCCTGGAAGCAGAATTCCCACCTGAATTAGAATGGGCGCTTACAGAATTGTTGATAGAGGCACTGTTTGACTGAACAACTGCAGTTTCATTGGTTGAAGAAACAATTGAACCGTTGTTGCTGTCTGCACCATTGCCGGAAATCTCAAGAGAGATTTCAGCAGCGCTAGCAACAGGAGCAACTAAATTTATAGCAAGCGCAAAGGCTGCTACTAAAGTTGTGACTTTTTTCATATTAGTTTTTATTCGTTTTTCACCTCCTTTATTATTTGGAACTGGCTTACGCCAGACTTTCATCCGTCTAGCACCGTTTTTGTAAACAAAAACGGAGGCTCCCCCTCTGAAAGAAATGTTTCAGCTGGAGAGCCTCCGTTCGCGGTCAGCTCGATTTAATTAACTAAAGTGCAACTATCACGAATATATAAACACTGACGAGCACTGTCAATGATTACTTTCTCTCTTTTGATTTATCAATTGTCTTTTTAATAGTTCTTGTTGTTATTTGAGTTACTACACCATCTTGTACAAACAGCTCAACGCTTCCATAATCCTGTACTGTTTTAATGGCAGTGGTAATCTCCTTAACCAAAGCTTCGGAGACATTTTTTGTAGAATATGACATTACTGGGTTGTTCATTAAGTTTATGGGTTGATTGTAAGTTCCACTTTTTCCCTGTCTTTACCAATCTCACCTACCAACAACACTAGGTTCTTGTCGGTTGTATTGATTGGAAAACCAACCCTGCCAAACTTTGTAGAAGTAGCCTGAATTTCAACTGGATCATTGTGAATATCAGGAGCTAACAATTCTTTGTCGTTACCGTTAACTGAAAGTCTTACATAATCTCTTGTATCCATTTCAATTCTTTGTGACAACTCGTTTGTAACTTTCAAGTTTACAATCAGGAAAGTTCTGCCAGATACCGCAGTTGCTTTTTGGCCTCTTACAACAATTTCATCTAATATTTCTGCTTTCTCTAAAGTGAAGATGATTTTATTGTCAGCATTTTTACCAACTGGAAACTCAAATGTTTTGTTAACATCTTGGGATGCTCTTGGTGCAGCTGTCTCACTATTTGATGAGGAGTTATTACTTGAAGCGGAGCTATTGTTGCCACCTGAGATTAATCTAGATGCTGCAAAAACTACTCCAACCAATGCAACGACGATGACGGTCGCAACAACAAGTTTATTTTTTACATTTCTTCTAGTCATAGACATTAAACAAAAAACTCGTTCTGGGGCAGTTCAGAAGATTAAGCAAATCCTACAGATGTCATTTTAGATTGTCAATGGAGTAGTTTAGTGAGATGAAGGGGTTTTGAGGGTCGATAACACTACCATTTACAGGTTTTTGCAAATACCAAGAAATGGCTTGAGCAACAGATGCCCCAACCCTTAGACCCGTATATGACCCAGGACCGGTATTGATTGTAATACTGGAAACTTTGGACCAACCTCCATTTTTCTCAACCAAGCTTAATATTCCATCTAGTAGAACTTGAGAACTATTGGCAGACCTGTCAACAAGCAGGACATTCTCGTCTAAAGAAATTTTTGCTTCGTGAGCAACTGAAGTGTCGATTTTAAGATTCATATTCTTTAATTGTTATCTGTCTTGATCCATCATTTTGGATCAAAATGTTAACCCAATAGTTTGGTGTTAAGACATTTTCTTCAATCCTTTCAGGCCACTCAACAAACATGATCACGGATGAATCCAGTAAGTATTCATTTACACCAAAAGATTCCAACTCCCTATGCCCGACATGTTCAATTCGATACAAATCAATATGTACCATTTTTCGAAAACCTTTCTCAACAGCCTCTATGGAATGCTCCTTTAAAATGTTAAATGTTGGCGACAAGACCCTGCTTTTGACATCCAGAGTTTTAGAAAAACTCTGGACAAAAGTGGTTTTTCCGGCCCCCAAATCACCACTTAAAAATATTACTGTTGCCCCTTTCTTGTTTTGCTCAAATAGACCAAAAAGGTGGCTGCTCAGATCTTCAGAGTTTTTAACTGTGAATACTTTATTAGACATACTGCAATAATACTACCCAAACTATCAAACATCACATCTCGAATATGTGGTTCTCGACCTGGTGTAAAGCTTTGGTGCACTTCATCACTAACACCATAAATAGTAGCCCAAACAAAGCTGATTAGTAATTTTTTGTTTATCTTGGTCTCAGTGGGCAATGAGAAAAAAGTTAGTATGGTTAACACAAAGTAAACAAAAACATGTGCACTTTTTTTAAAAGCAAAGTCTTGCCAATTAATCTGCGAAGCCGCTGGCACCGCCCTACTTGAGAGATAAAAGATGATTGACATCCAGGAGAACCATAAAAAAATTATGAAATACTTTCTGGCCTTAGTTGCTGTCATGGGGTTAATTATATCAAGTATTTAACTTTCACTGCGATTTGATAGAGGGAAATCAGAATTAAAGTAAAACCAAGCAGTCCTACAACTAGTGACCCAATCTTAAAGTATTGAGGGGCTTGGCTTTCTGTAGATTTATTTGATCTGGTGTTGTCAGCCAAAGCACCTCCTAAAGAATTTTCTTCCTTAAATTCAGTCACTGCCGCTGCCACCTCTTCAACTTCCCCACCCTCATGATTGTTTGCAAAATCCCCATCAGTCACCACTGTTGCACTATCATCAATCCCTTCGCTTTCTGACTGAATGTCTTGACTAAAAGAGGCTATTGTTGGTGATGGGCTTGGGGTTGGTGTCGGCGTCTCAGTGAGTTTTACTGGCTCAGTATTTGTTTTTACATTTTCAGAAAACTTGAAGGTGACTTTTTTAAAATCGCTTGTTTGCGCCTGAGAACCTGATTGACTATAGCGCCTGAGGGAAATTTCGTATTCCCCTTGGGTGGCATTGTCTTTTAGTCTTGCCTTTATAGTTCCAGAGCTTTCAAAACTACCAACCTGAACAGGTAGGTATTTCTCCCCTTCCCCACCTGAATACCAATCGCTTCCATTCCAAGTCTCAGAAACATAGCTTGTTTCGCCTAATTTTCTCACCATCACCCTTAGATAGTTGGTCCCAGTTTTTGCGCCTGAAGTTTTGTAAGTTAACTCAAACTCACGAGTTGTTATCTCAGAAGGATGATCAAGGCTCAAATCAACAGCAAAAACAGATTTTGGTGACAAAAAGAATGCGAGAAACACAGACAATATACAGAGTGTCCGAATCATTTATTTGCTAGTTCAGGTTACTACTAGTTAATAATTAATGTGAAGATATAAAGTAGACATTCCTCCCTCATCGTGCCTAACCCTAACATACCTCAACCTACATCCCCTGCTGCCTGTAAATGACCCTCTATATAGAGTTCCACTTTTTACTGCTTTAACATCTGCAGAACTTTGACTGTTTATATCTATGCCATTGTGAGATTGGTATATTCGCCCCACCCAAGTGTTATTGACTGCCCATGTTCTGCCATAGCCTTGGCTAAATGAAACTTTTTCATCTATTGGCCACCTCCAGTTTCCAGTTGGATTGAATGGGTCGCCCGGACTACAGTCACCAGGGCCTGAGCAGTTTTCATAGTTAATAGAAGGACTTAGATAATTGAATGGGTTTTCTGCAACATTATTTTTACTAACAATAAAGTGGAGATGAGCAGCTGAAGAGTTGCAGGAAGCAGACGATCGTCCTTGTTTCCAATCACTCCAACCAATAATTGTGGCAATTTTCGCACCCTCAGAAACGCGGCCTACTTCAGTCTCATCACCTCGACCCGAAATAATAGCTTGGATAGCGTCAAATTCACTCCTGGCGGCTGCAAGCAGGTCTTGGTACATTTTTTCATCATTTTTAGTGATCTGTAGTAGCCGGGCCTTAGCCAACTTTTTACTGTCCAAGTCAGACTTTTGCGCTGCCAAAACTTTGTCCAAACTTTCAAGTTCAGATTTTTGGGAATTGTAAGTATCTTGCGCTGAAACTAATCTAGCCAACAGCCTGTTGTCGCTTTGCTGTACGCGCTTTAAATATTCGAACTTTGAAGTGGTGGAGACACCCGTGTTAACACCAACCATAAAGATTGGATTTGACCCCAATCTTGCCAATTTATATGACGCTACGACACGTTCTTCAAATGCTTTTTTTAGTCCACTTACAGAAGTAGCCAAAGTATCAATTCGCCCAGAAAGTAAATCGATCTGATCCTGAGTCTGTTCAATCTTAAGCTCAGTTAAAGATATCTGGGCATTAAACTGTGAGATTTGGTTTGCCAATGTTGTGGATCGGCCTTTTAGTTCGCTTAACTGTTTTTCATACTCTGCAATCTTGGACTCCAACTCCGCTTTTCTGCCCTCATCAACATTTTGCGCTGACAGATTGAAGCTCAACTTACCTGCACTAAAAACGCCGTACAAAACCAACCCTAGCAGTAGTAGCCAGATTTTTGACCTGTAGGACATGTTAACGTTGAAATCTTATATGCCGGCTAACCGCAATCCATGCTCCCACTACAGCTATAACAACTGAAGAAATTAGCTGAATACCAAGAAGTATTGCCAATAAAGTAAGTAGGGTCTGAGGCTCTCTTGGTATTACATTTATAGGGTTGGTAAAAGTAAATATTCTTGGCGATGAATACAATAGAACAACTGATGCACTAAGCCAACCCAAGAATGCACCTAGAGTTGAATAAACTATCGCCTCAACCAAAACCGGGGCACGAATAAACCACGAGCTTGCTCCAATTAAGTTCATGCTTTCAATTTCGCTTCTCCTCATAGACACCCTAAGGCTCATGATAACCAAAAGCACAATGAATGATGTGACAGTCAAAACCAAGGCTGAGACTATACCGGTAACCCTTATTCCAGTGGTTACATTTCTAATTCTTCCAATCACCGACTCTGGTTCATTTTGACTACCCACCGAGGCGGTAAAACCAACATTGTCAACAACATCGCTACTTTGCAGCTCCTTAATAAGCTCATTAGCAGCAGTAAGCTCATAGGTTGAGAACTCCAATGAGGCAGGAAAAGATGTTGGACTCACAAATTGAGCAAGCAGTGGATTGTCGCTGGTGTCTGATTTGTAAAGCTCAAATGCCTCCTCTTTACTAACTCTTTTTAACTCCTTCACTCGACCATCACTTCGAAGTTTCTGTTCAAGGGCGTCAACATCCCCACCCTTAGCGTCTTCTTTCAAAAATGCAATAATTTGTGGCTGTGACTCAAAATACTTCAAAACCTGCTCAGAGCCATACATGAGTACGCCAAGAAGTGAGATTATGAAAAAACTGACAGCCATAACAGAAACCACTGCTAATGCTTGATATGGAGCACGTCTTACGTATGAAAACCCCAATGATAGTTTAGTTCCTTTCATGATGCTTTTTATTTTTATGTCTTGGCTCATCCACAACTACTGAGCCTGACTCAATTGATATCACTCTGCCCTCATGCGACTTAATAATTTCTTGATTATGAGTAGAGACAATAATCGTTTTACCTTCTTTGTTGATTTTATTTAAAAGATTAACAATATCTGACGCTGTTTTCCAATCAAGGTTTCCAGTTGGCTCATCTGCGAGAATTATCTTTGGGTTGGTAATCAGTGCCCTGGCTATTGCTGCTCGCTGCAACTCACCTCCTGATAGTTGAGATGGGAAAAGATTTAACCTGTCGGCTATTCCAACCAAACTAGCAACATGCATCACGCGTGTGGCCCACTCTTTTCTGTCAACTTTGTGGACTGCTAGAGGAAGAGTGATGTTTTCAGCAATAGTCATAGTGGGCAATAGCCTAAAATCCTGAAAAACAATTCCTATGCTTCTTCGGTATGATGGTATCTGGTTTTTTTTGAGCTTATGAACTGGCGTACCATCTAAAACTATCTCTCCGTTGGTTGGAGGAAACTGGGATGCAAGAAGTTTTAGTATCGTAGTTTTACCAGCGCCTGATGGGCCAACAAGCAGAACAAACTCTCCGTCCTCAACTTGAAAACTCACATCATTAACTGCGACGATTGAGCCAAATTTTTTAGTTACATTTGAAACTGAAAGCATGAATGCTTATTGAACCACTTTTATCCTACCCACGTCCATAAGCCATCCAGCTTTTCTGGCAGACAAGGTCTGGCCCCTTACCTCTACATTCTTTCCAACAAACTTTTGCATGTTGATCACTGTTGAAGTTAAGTAAACGTACTTGTCAGCCCCCATACCACGGTCTAGATAGTGGGTACCCTCTCCATCCTTACCGCCTTCCATCAAGACTCCAACTGCACTATCTGGAAAGGCCTCACTATTGTCTACTCCTGCTTCATTTTCTGAAATTACTACTGTTTTATTGTCAGCTTGCGTAGTTGAGGTTGGATTTCCAGTTGCTCCGCCTACCTGTCTTGCAGCATAGCCTGATCCCGCCCCTAAAACCAAAGAGGATAAGATGATAACCAAAACTGCCACATAATTTACAGATTTTCGAATTGGCATTTCTTGCTGAGGTGGTGGAACCACTAATGATTCTGCGCCTGCTTTTGCAGAAGAAGAAGGACTAACCTGCCTAATTGTGTTTGTATCTAAAGTCTTTACTTTTCTAATATTTTCCATGCATCTCAATATACCATAAAAATAGATGCAGCAACCCACTTACTTAGGCTAAAATAGGCGATGAAACTCAAGCCAGACCAACTTAGACACAACAGTCCATCGCAAGAAGATGTTGATAAAGTCAAAAGAATCCCTATCTATTTTGTCCTAGACAATGTTTTGGATACATACAACATCGGTTCAATGTTTAGACTTGCCGATGCAGTATCTGCAGAAATGATATATCTTTGCGGTGAAACCGAGTCACCTCCAAACTCAAGGATCCACAAAGCAGCAGTTGGAACTGAAAACTGGGTGAAATGGAAATACTACCAGACAACAGAAGAGGCTATTGATGAATTGAAGGCAAATGGAGTGAAGGTGATTGCAGTTGAACAAGATCAAAGGTCTATTTCTTACAAATTTGTAGACAGCACTCTGCCTGTTGCCATAGTATTGGGACACGAAACCAAAGGGGTAGACAAAAATATTCTCTCTATGGCCGATCAGATAGTCGAGTTGCCAATGTTGGGGGTCAATACTTCACTGAATGTTTGGGGTACAGCAGCTGTAGTTGCCTATAAAATACTTGAATCAAACCATTAAGCTTACTTTAGCGTAAGCTCTGCCTCTATGAATTCTTCTAAGTCGCCATCAAGCACTGAATCGGTGTCAGAAGTTTCTACATCGGTTCTAAGATCTTTAACCATCTTGTAGGGGTGCAAAACATA
Organism: Candidatus Woesebacteria bacterium UBA925; assembly: GCA_002293705.1. GTDB lineage: Bacteria > Patescibacteriota > Microgenomatia > UBA8517 > UBA8517 > UBA925. The sequence continues at coordinate 7,771 of DBDT01000014.1, read as the reverse complement.
TGACCTAATTTGAGAACCCCATGTTGCAGGAACATATTCACCTTTGAGATCTTTCTTCTCTTTAGAAGCTTTCTCAAGCTCAAGCTGCCAAAGTTTTGCCTTTAGCATGTTCATTGCATATTTTCTGTTCTGCTCCTGGAATCTTTCTGTTCTACAGCTAACCACAATACCGGTTGGCCTGTGAAGAATTCTAACCGCTGTTGAAACCTTGTTTACGTTTTGACCACCATGACCACCAGCTCGAGTAAAGCTAATATCCAAATCTTCATCGCGAATCTGAATGTCAGCACCATCAGTCTCGTCAAGTTCAGGCATCACCTCAACAAGTGAGAAAGATGTTTGCCTCAAGTCATCAGCATTAAAAGGTGACTGTCTTACAAGTCTATGCGCCCCACCTTCTCTTTTTAGATAGCCATATGCAAACTTACCACTAACTTTGAAAACCACACTTTTGTATCCAGCCTCCTCCCCAGGGGTATCGTCCAACACCTCCCACTTGTAACCACGACGCTCGCAAAACCTGGTATACATTCTAAATAGCATGGCACTCCAGTCCATAGCCTCAGTACCACCTTGACCTGCATGGATTGAGATGATGGCATTTTTTTTGTCATAAGGACCTGACAAATAATTTGAAAGCTCCAAGCTGGATATTTTCTTTTCAAGTAAGTTGACCTCTTGCGTGAATTCCTCCACAGGAGTGTCCATCCCCGACAACTCAGTCAAAAGCTCAAGTGTGCTTTGAATTTCAGATATCCCCTCTATTTCGCTTTTAAGATCAGACAGCTCTTGCATTATCTGCCTTCCACGCTCAGTGTCTGACCACAAGTTGGGGTCAACCGATTCCGCCTCACGCACCTCAAGAAGTTTCTTTTTTTCAAGTATTCCGTAGTGATCAAGGAAAGCAGAGAATCTCTCTTTCAAGTTCTCTAATTTATTTTTAAGCTCGTACATGGGGCAAGTATAGCAAAAGTGGGCTAATTCGGCTTACAAAACAATCTTTGTAGCTTTTGTTTTTCTATTTCCTCCATTGAGACCACAACACTCATCACAGATTCTGCAGTATTAACATCCGAAGCTTTAAGTGTAGGCACCGAAGATGAGGCGCCTAGTGTTTTTTCTACTTTTTCTTTACCAAAATCAAGCGCTACCGCAATAGGTTTAGGAGGGTTTTCCCATCCCAAGAGTTCAGTAAAAACAGTCCTACCTGCCAGGATAAATAATGCTTCAAGTATTAGTGCCAAAGCAAAGCCAAACATAATTCCAGGCATTAGCCCTTTAATACTCCAGCCAACATATAAGTGTCGCATCCTACCAAACAAAACCACCATTAAAAACAAAAGAAGCACTATAGCTCCAGCGTGAAACCAGTTAGGCGCAAAGACCAATCCTTGTGGGAGTGGGATTTCAGCGATGGTTTCACCAAGCTTGAAATACACATTCTCAAAAAATCCAGTTACAACAGACAAATCCATCGTATTTTATTATAGAGCAATAGAAAATTAGAGGTCCTTAACTGAAGTTGAAAGTGACTCAAATTCAGAGTCAACTGAGTCGATTACTGTTTGGTCAATCTCTTTATCAATTGTAGACTGGCTAGTGTCTGAAGATATTGTAGGCATAGGGGTTGAAACGGTTGCAGAAGCACCTGCAGAAGGAGTTGCCTTGTCAGTATTGGATACCCCACCATAACTCATATTACCGCTCCTACCAACAGAGAAGTAAACGATCGCACCAATTCCCAAAAGAATGACTCCTACAAGAAAAAATACCAAGATTGATGAGAAACCTTTGGTATTGTTGTGATTTTCAGTCGTTCTTCTCATGATTTTGCTTCCCTTAATTTAGTAGCAGCATCTTTTACCATTCTTCTAGTCTCATTTAGTGAGGTTATCACAGATTTAACATCTGCCTGGAATAAACTGATTAACTCCCTCATATTCTCACCTAAGCTGGACTCAGTCTCAATGGTTGGAGAGTACAGCTTAGCAGCTTGTGTGGAGACTTTTGTCTGGCTAGCCGCCAAGGATGACTTTGCCTTAGCAATAGCCTCATTAAGAGCAGTATTATTCAAAGAAGAGGCCTCAGTCTCAATCTTTTCTAGTATTGAAGAGAGTCTTTCCAAGACTTCGTTCCAATGACTGACCCATCTAGTGTTTCTGTCTGAAATCCTAGATGCAGTATTTTCAACCACCTGCTTTTTCTTTTCATCTCTAATCTTTTTCAAATCTTCCCGAAGCTCGGTTCGCTTCTCCTCGATAGCTTTTCGGTTTTCTACTAGTTTTGCTTCAATACTTGCTTTGTTGATAGCTCTGGTCTGTTTAATTTCATCTTTAGTCTCCATCCTGGTTTTTTTAACTTCATCTCTATACTTTTCCACAGTCTCCCTAGCTGACTTCAGTGGACTTTTTTCGTTCTCGGTGGAGGATTCTGCAGATACTGGCCTTGGAGTAAAAAGTATAACCAGCGCAAACAATGATATTAGCAATCGAGCCATGAATAAATATATAAGTTAAAACTACACACTGTCAAACAAAGCTAATGTTATCTTGGAGTTGCAGTAACAGTGGCTGTAGGAGAGATAGTTCTTGTTGCTGGTGAAGCAGCAGGAGTTGCAGATGCTTTTGCTGAAGTTGTAGCTTGCACACTAGTTGCCTGCTTTGGACCAGTTATAACTGTTACTTTAGCTGTTCCAGTTGATGCTTGGGTTGGTGTTACATCTCCAAAGGATACTTTCAAAGCAGCCACTATTTCATTGACAACCCCCATAGAAACATCAGAAGAGTATGTCAGTGTTGTCTCTGTTGCATTCTGAGATGCTGCATTCGCTGTTGTAACTTTTGAGTATCCAGCTTTTTCTAAAGCTGCTTTTGCTACTCCAGCATCACCAGTTGTTCCAGTTCCATTTTGGACTTCAATTGAAATAGCAGTCCTTTGGGCACTACTTGGTGTTGGCACAACTGAAGGGGTAGGGGTTAGAGTAGGTGCAATTGTTGGGACCGCAGTTGGAGATGCAAGAGCGGTAATGGTTGCAACAAATGGTGTTGGGGTTGGCGTAGGAGCAGAAACACTTCCTTGATACAAAAAGAAGCCTCCACCAGCCAGGATGATCAAAAGACCAACTACTGCAAATATCCACTTAGGAAAGCCACCAGATTGTTCTGGCTGTGGTGCTGGAAAACTGACTGATTCATGGATTGGCTCAGCTGCCTGGTGCATGTCTTGTTGGCTTGTTTGATTTTCCATATTCTTTTTCTACAGTTTCGATGAAACCACATAGTGGCTCAGTTGTCAAACCTCAAACTCAAAATAACGCTTTAGTTGGGAAAACTGATCAGTTTGAATCGAATTTCTAATTCTCTCCATGAGACTATTGATAAAAGTTATATTGTGGATCGTGGTAAGTCTTATCGCCAATGGCTCCTGATTAACCAAAAGGTGCCTAAGATATCCTCTGGTAAACCTTTTGCAAAGAATACAATCACAAACAACACTGACTGGACTTGTATCGAATTTGTACTTACTTTTTGAAAAATCTATCTTAAATTTATTGGTATTATTGCCACCATCCTCTGGGTAAACAAACAGTATTCCAGTTCTTGCCATTCTTGTAACAGATGTGTTGTCAAATGTATCAATTCCCCCCTCTATAGCCGCCAAAACACCGTGAACACCACCCCCAAGACCCAAGGCGTGGACAGGTTTTTGAATAAGCAGATCAGAAGTAAAGCCAATATTCTGTCTTGTGACTGAAACGTCCGAGCCAATCACTTGCCCACCAAGCGCAACACCAGAAAAATTGTTCTCCATGACTTTTTCCAAAAATTGACGTCTAGATTGCATATCCTCACCTTGAACAACAGCATAAAGTGCCTGTTTATTGATTCTGTTTTCTTGAATTTTTGCCCACTCAACAAAGCTTCTTTTCTCCCATTCAATACTTCTTTGGTATGCAGTATTTTTTTGTTTACTAGTCATTGAATCCCCGACTGGTTGATCAAATGACATGATAATGTCGGCCGAAAGGACTGATTGAATTTGCATAGATTTTTCTGGGGTAATAGAAACTTTATCCCCATCAATGTGTGAGGTGAATGTTGCACCCTCATCAGTGATTTTTACTTTTCTAGATGTTCCCTTTGGATCCCACAAGAATGAAACTTGATACCCCCCACTATCAGTTATTGTTGGCCCTGACCAACCCATAAATGGTGCAAATCCACCTGCCTTTTCCATAACCTCAAGACCAGGAGAGAGATATAGATGGTAGGTGTTGGCCAATACCGCCTGAGATGAAGATTTGATTAAATCAACGGGGTCAAGACCTCGAACAGAAGCTCTAGTCCCAACTGGAGTGAAGGCTGGTGTTTGGATAACTCCATGGGGGGTGGAAATTTCACCAACACGAGCAAAACTATCTTTGTCTTTTTTGATTATTTTAAACAATGAGCTCACCTCCAATGATACTATAAGTTTAGGATCAGTTCACCTTTATTCTTCTACAAACACAAATTCCCCATCAGCCACAGTGATTTTTCCTGAAAACTCCCATGGCTTTTTCTTGGTGGCAAGTCTTGCTTTTGCCAGGACATCTCCAACCTCTAACTCAACAAGTCTTCTAACAGGCCTTGCACCAAGGCTGGGCTCATACCCATCCTCTGCAATTTTTGAGTAAACTGAATCATCAACTGTGATTTTTGATGGTCCAATGTTTTTAGGGTCTAAAATTGTTTTGGCAACAGTTCTTTTGGCCACCTCCACCAAGTGTTCCTTAGTTAGAGGCTCGTAAACCACAACCCCATCAAACCTGTTTAATAGCTCTGGTGAAAATATCCTCTCACTCATAACATGGTCAACAATTTCCTTCTGCAGTGTTTCACCTGTTTTACCAGCGTTTACAAGTTGTCTGATTTTCTCAGCCCCTGCATTGCTAGTTGCAATAAAAAAGCTATGAGTTGCTACTACTTTTTTACCTGTGTGATCTGCAATTTGCCCTTCCTCAAGTAGTGCCAAAAGAAGGTTTACAACTTCTTTGGGGGCTTTTTCCAACTCATCAAAAAGCACTAGGCTTGCTGGATGATTTGATAGCTGCAAAGTCAAAAGTCCTGGGGTAGACCTTGCAGCTGAACCCAAAAGGATATCAACTCCTTCATTGGTCGCATACTCAGCCATGTTGAATATCTTCAAGTTATTCTCATCTCCAAAGTAAACCTCAGCCAGTGCTTTGGCAGTCTCAGTTTTACCAACTCCAGTTGGCCCCAAAAACAAAAGTGATCCCACTGGACGTTTGGTATTTACCACTCCCGTAGATTTAGATCTTAAAATCTTACCTATTAGAGATGTGGCTTGATGCTGATTTACCAATCTCTTGTGGATGAGGTCTTCTATCTCACTTAACCTTTGCTTGTGGGACTCAGACAATATAGTTGATGGGATACCTGTTTTTTGCGACAGGGCCTTTTTCACCTCTTCGGGGTTTATGGTTTTAAGTTTTTTCTCACTAGCCGCGATGACCACAGTGTCCAATAGCTCAATTGCTTTTTCTGGAAAAGGGGTGTCGGTAATATACCTATCGGAGCTTGAGATGGCCTCCCTAATTGCAGGAATTGTAACAATAATCCCGGTCTTTTTCTCAATCTCTCTTGATGCAATCAGTAGAATTTCAAGTGCACCTTCTTTTGTAACTTCAGGGACCTCAATCCTCTCAGAATATTTTTTAATAAGTTGATTGTTGTCGATGAATTGGTCATACAGATTGCTGTCTACTATTCCAATTAACATGAGCCTGCCTGATTCAAGGTGAGATGAAAAAATATCAGTAAAATCAAATCCCTCCAATTTACTGTTTAACAGTCTTTCAATGTTTTTGATTACCAAAACAATATTTCCAGCATACTCTGCCTCAGACAAAAGATCAGACAATCTCTTTTTCCTTTCTGAAATGTCTTTGGCTCCAGCTAATATTGTAGTCGTATCAAGTTCAAGTATTCTTTTGAAGGCGAGAGCATCTCCAAGCTGACCAGTTACCGCTCTTCGTGCAAACTCATGAACAACTGTCTTTTTACCAACACCTGGAGCCCCAGAGAGAATTACACTTCTACCACTGGTTAAAGTTTGCTCCATTCTAACCACAACCTCTGCTCTTCCAACTAAGTGGTGGGAGAAATTGGCAACTGAAGCCATGTCGACAGTAACCCTATCAAGATTTGGGGTATAGCCCGATACAAGAGTTCTACCAATACCAGCAGTATCATAGACCGGCTCCTCCTCGAAAGTGGTTTTGGCCCCTCTCCTGTAATCCCACCACCTTGCAGCCACCAAGACATCTTCTAATACAAATCCCAATGAGGCAGCAACTGCTTCTGAGTAAAGAGGGGAGATTTGTTTTACTAAATCGTAAAACGTATCACTTCTTTTTGGATCAATCTTTCCAGGAAAAACAGTGATGAGATCAGAAACTGAAACTCCAAGGTGGGTTGATACAAAACTACCTGCAGTTGAGCCAAATATCGCTTTGGCAGAGTTTGACTCTTTTTGAAGGTCACTTACTATTTTTGACACCACTTCTTTAGGCTGTGAATGGAATCTGTTGTATATGCCATACGACAAAAACGGAAACAGCACCCAAAACACCCCACCCGTGACACCTCCCAAAAAAACAATGATTAGAAGGGATAGGCCGACAATTAATAGCGTGAGCCTAACTATTGCTCCCATGATCCTACTTATAAAGTTGAAGGAAACATCTGCCAGCTCCTGGTCTGGGTGAAACCCTGGTCTTTTTTCTACCCTAGAGAGTTTTCTCCAAGGAGAAAACAATGTTGGTAAAAGAAGTGGCAGTGAGAATTGATGATTAACACTTCGAAGGGAATTGCGAAGCTTTACCCAATACCAGTGGATACCAAAGCTATAGTGCCAAGAGATAAAGTTCATACAATTAATATTAACTCACAATTAAGAAACATTTTTCAAAAGAGTCAACAGATTGTCTTTTTGGCTTTGCAAAAACCAAACCAAATACAAGAATACAGATGGCATAACCACATATTTTTCCATCCAACTATCTGTTGTTATCCTAAAAGCCCTAATTGGCGGAAAGCCGAACTTAACTGGAAATGGAAAAAGGAGAGGAATACCATCCTTGGTAAGAGCATCACCCGCAAGATGAGATATAGTCCCTATCATTACTGAAAACAAAACCAGCTGCGGATCAACAAAACTACTATTAAATACCCGTGGCAGCACCCACTCAAAAATTTTGTAGAAGATAAACACTCCAATCAAAGAGTGTGAAAGTGTTCTGTGACCAAGAAAGACTCTTCTGAAGATGCTGCCAATAGTGTCTCCAGCTGGAAGCAAATCCCAAAGCTTATTGCTTTCCTGGTCCATATCAGGAAGTGCTGCCCCAATAATGTTACCAACAACACATGCAAAGAATGTTCCAATTGTGATTGAGTTTGGAGGATAAAGACCAGCAACTGTTACCAATGAGGCAAAGGCGATGGCATCGTGAGTTCTACCGGTCATACAACAATATGCAACCTTAAAACCTCAAAGTCAAAATCCTCAATTTAACTTGCAAACCTCCCCCACGATATCAATAGAGTTTGCGCATGAACACAAAAAGGTTAATACTGCAAATTTCTGAAGAGTTGTCTTGGTTGGTGATTGAAGAGTCTATCTCGGTAATCATACAAACATACACAGGCTTACCCTGGATCGCGATAGTTTCCATTGCTGTGATATTAGTCCCTGTCTCTTATACACATCT
>DBDT01000075.1:9925-10246 GCA_002293705.1 Candidatus Woesebacteria bacterium UBA925 | reverse complement strand
CCATCCACGCAAGCAATGGTGGAAAAACCACAGTCCTGTACCCAAGTGATACTGAAACAAAAGATAAGTATTTGGATGGATTGATTCTCAGTAAGGGGTTCTATGTAGGTTTGGCAGGTACGGGATTGTTATCTGATCCATACGAACTTGAGCGCTTAAGAGGTTACGGGTCTTCCCACTATGTCGCGTTTGAGCTGTGGTACAGACTGCGCTGGAGGGCCATTTTCAGGGAAGGGCCATACATTTTGATAAATGATTGGGTCTTTCGTGTTTGCTTTAATGGCCTGATTGCAGAAGACGGGGTCTATACCAAACTAGGAT
>DBDT01000075.1:0-9615 GCA_002293705.1 Candidatus Woesebacteria bacterium UBA925 | reverse complement strand
CGGGGTCTATACCAAACTAGGATAGCATTAGCGAGCTCTTTGCATGTTCAGTGCATGGAGCTCTTGTTTTGGCTTTAATTTTTTTTAAAACGTGTTTGCGGTAAACGCTTTGCGTAGATTGGGTGATTTTTTGGGCAATAACTTTAATTAAGTGCAGATTTCAGGACACTATTCAATGATGTAACATAAGGTATGAAAAGTAGTAATCTTCATATTCACAACACTGTGACAAACAAGGGGCATAGATTCTTGTTTTTTCTGATTCCTTCCTTGGTATTTATTATTAGTTTATTTTTCCTTCTTACATATGTGTGGGAGGAGCAATCAGTTGCAAGCTACCAAACGGAAAGTGTCGAAAACTAAAAAACTCAAAAAGACCAGCTTAACCACAATATTTATTGTTGTGGCTTGTGTGATTATTGCTTTTTTGTTTGTGTTCTACCGTCAAGTTCAAAACAATAACCAAGTTGGGGTTGATGTTAGCCAACAAAACAAAGAGGCCAAAGTTATGTTTGAGGGTTATTCAAAAGCCAAGGTAACAGTTGGAAATGCAGTGGTTGATGCCTATGTAGCCAGAACCCCAGCCCAGATGCGGCAAGGGCTATCTGGAGTAAGTTTTTTACCTGAAAATGAAGGCATGTTATTTGTGTTCCCGGTTACCACTCAAACTGCTTTTTGGATGAAAGACATGTTGATTCCCCTGGATTTTATTTGGATTACAGATGAAACTGTAGTATCACTTAATACTTACGTTGCAACTCCAGAGCCAGCTACTGCTGACTCTGCCTTAAAACTGATAGCTCCAACAAGAGCCGTAAATTATGTTTTGGAAGTTAATGCTGGCTTTGTAAATAGATATGGAATTAGAGTTGGCAACAAAGTGGTCATCGAAATGGAGTAATCTTTGCTAAAATTCAAAGATGGCAAATGAAAACTTCACACATATTCACCTTCATACTGAATATTCACTCCTTGATGGACTAACAAACATTAAAAAGCTCTTTGCTAAAGTTAAGGAACTTGGCCAAACATCTGTTGCAATTACCGATCACGGAGCTATGTATGGAGCAATCGAGTTTTACAAACAAGGACAAAAGGACGGCATAAAACCAATATTGGGTATGGAGGCATACACCACACCGGTTGATCACACCAGAAAGGAAGGCAAGGAGGAAAGGTCTATTCACCACCTTTTGCTTTTGGCAAAAAATGAGACTGGTTACAAAAACCTGATGAAACTCTCCTCCATTGGTTGGGTCGAGGGGTACTACTATAGACCACGAATCGATCGTCCTACCTTGGCGAAATATTCAGAAGGTTTAATTTGCACCTCAGCTTGTCCAGCCGGAGAGCTTGCTCAATACTTCATAGACGGAAATTATGATGAGGCAAGAAAGCTGGCCAGCTGGTTTTTGGATGTATTTGGAGACAACTACTACCTTGAGGTTCAAAGGCATGAGTATGACAAATATGTGGATGGTGCCAGGATTCCAGAGATCAAGTCTGAGCTTTTGAAAATGAGTAGGTATGAGAAGTTAATTAATGAAGGAGTGGTCAAACTTAGTCGCGATCTTGGCATACCAATTGTGGCAACAAATGATGCTCACTATCTGAATGCAGAAGACGCTACAGCTCAGGATGTGTTGGTTTGTGTGGCAACTGGAAAGCAGGTGGACGATGTTCAAAGAATCCGATTCATAGATTGTCCCAACTATTATGTTAAAACCACTGAGGAGATGGAAAACCTGTTTCCTGACCTTCCTGAGGCTATTACCAACACCAGTAAGTTGGCCGAAAGGTGTGAGCTTACAATTTCCACCTTTGGTAAATGGTTTTTCCCAATTTTTAATACCCCAGATGGATCAACAGAGGCTGATTACTTGCGAAAAATCGCCTTTGAAAGGTTTGCTGTCAAATATCCAACTCAGCCAGAATATGCCCGCGAAAGACTTGAGTATGAGCTTGGAATTATTATTCAAAAAGGTTATGCCCCTTACTTTTTGATTGTCATGAACATGGTCAACTGGGCCAACTCAGCAGGGGTTATTACAAATACAAGAGGATCTGCAGCAGGAAGCTTTGTGTCTTTTATCTTAGGAATTACAACAGTAGACCCTCTGGTCTACTACCTTCCCTTTGAAAGGTTTCTAAATCCATATCGACCAACACCTCCTGATATTGACTTTGACGTTTCAGACGTAAGGCGTGATGATGTGATTTCATATATTGCCCAAACATACGGCAAGGATAATGTTGCTCAAATATGTACATTTGGAAGAATGTTGGCCAGGGCTGCCGCACGTGATGTTGCACGAGCTTTGGGTTATGAGTATGCAGTGGGTGACAAGATCAGCAAGTTGATTCCCCCTCCAAAACAAGGTTTTCCAATTGATATTCCCAAGGCCTTAAACACAAGCCCTGAACTTAAGGCTCTTTATGACACCGATCAGGATGCCAAAAAGATATTGGATATTGCTCACAGGGTTGAGGGGAGTGCCAGACACCTTTCCATGCACGCAGCAGGTGTAGTTGTGGCTCCTAGGGTTATAACTGACTTTACCCCAATTCAAAAAGAAAAAGAGGGCAAGATCATCACTCAATATGAAATGCATGCGTGCGAAGATGTTGGATTAATCAAGTTTGATATTTTGGGAATCAGAAACCTCTCAATTCTTGGTTCTGCGCGAGATTTGGTTGAATCAAACAGAAAAATCAAAGTGGACCTTCACGAGCTGCCTCTTGATGACAAAAAGACATATGACATGCTCTCAAGGGGTGAGACGATGGGGGTGTTCCAACTTTCCGGAGGTGGTATGACCAAGTACTTGATGGATCTAAAACCTAATAAGGTTGAGGATCTGATGGCCATGGTTGCTTTGTACCGACCAGGACCTATGGCTGTGATTCCTGAGTATATTGAAAGGAAAAATAATCCATCTCTAATCAAATACCTTGATCCGCGCATGGAGAAGTTTTTGAAAGCCTCATATGGACTAATTGTCTACCAGGATGATCTTTTGTTTTGCGCCATCGATCTTGCCGGCTACAGCTGGGAAGAGGCTGACAAATTTAGAAAAGCTGTTGGTAAAAAGATTCCAGAGGAGATGGCAGCACAGAAAGATAAATTTGTAAAAGGAATTGAAGCTAATGGTCAGACACATGAGTTTGCAGAAACGTTGTGGAAGCTGTTTGAACCATTCCAGTCATATGGGTTTAACAAAGCGCATGCTGCAAGCTATGGAATAGTTGCATACCAAACTGCATACCTTAAGGCCAACTATCCAGTTGAATACATGACAGCTCTGATGAGTGCAGAGGCTGGTGACATTGAAAAAATTTCAGCAGCTATTTCTGAGTGTCAGAGGATGGGAATAACTGTTAAGCGGCCTGATATTAATGAAAGTGTGTTGGGCTTTAACATTGAAAAAGATAGTGAGTCGTTGGATGGGCAGGCAATACGATTTGGTTTTTCTGCAATTAAAAATGTGGGTGGGGCTGCAATTGAGGCAATACTTGAAGCAAGAGAGGATGGCAAATTCACATCCCTAATAGATTTTCTGCAAAGAGTGGATGGTAGGAGAGCCAACAAAAAGGTGTTGGAGAGCTTGATTAAAAGTGGTTGTTTGGATGTGTTTGGAAACCGTGCCTCACTTCTTAGTGCGATTGATGAGGTTAAATCAAAGATAAAACCATCATCTGCGCCAACAAATCAATCAAGTTTGTTTTTCGAAGAAGATGAGGTGGTAATTGGCGAGGGTGCAGCAGACGGAGCGGATGTTGAAATTACCCACACTTATACTGACAAACCGGAATTTCCAGAAAGCGTATTAATCGCTTACGAGCGGGAGCTTATGGGCTTTTCACTCTCAGCTCCTGCAGTGGGAATGCTTGTGGCTGAAGTTACTCCATATAGAACCCACAGTGTTTCAGATATTGTTGAGCATGAGCAGCTACCAAATGGACCAGTAAAGCTTGCTGGGGTTTTGCTTGAACTTCGTGTAGTTGTAACCAAAAAGACTGCAGCGGAGATGGCTTTTGCAAAACTCTCTGATGGTACTGGTGTAATTGATGTTGTGTTTTTCCCCAAACTGTATGCACAAATCAAAACATGGCTTGCTGAACAAGAACCGGTTCTACTAACAGGTAAGCTTGACTCACGCGACGACAAGGCCAACATGCTTGTGGACACTGTTGAAACCCCATCAATGCTTTCGGGGACCGAAGGCAGGCTTAACATTAAAGTCCCAAAAAATACTGAAACAGAAAAACTCCAACAGTTAAAACAACTTCTTTCAGAAAGCAGGGGAGACAAAGAAGTGTATCTATTGTTTGAGGGAACTCGTGACGAGGTTAAGGTTCCGTTTGGTGTTATGTGGAATGCAGACCTATCGCGCAATGTAAATAAAATCCTATATAATTGACCTATCGGTCTATTAGTTTGGGAAGGGGTAGATTGTGAAACGCAATAATAATGGTGGTGGGTATCAGGCATTCATTTGCACCGCATTTGTCATTGCCATTCTGCTTTGTATTCTTGTTCTTTTGTATCCCAATTAAGCAATCCAGCTAAAGACTTGATCTGATTTGTAGCAAAAGGAGATAGGGAGCATGAAAGACGGTAAGGAAGAGGGCACCTTGCTGGTAGTTGTAGTCCTTGTATTGGTAGTGATCGCTTCTCTGTTGCTATTCATCTATTCAGGTGGGGTGTTTCCTGATGTTTGGATCGCTCCCGGATAGATGGATAACTAGTGCCAAACTCGGCTGATTGGATCAGTTTGAGTTTGGCATTTGAAAATCAACCTCAAAAAGCTTACAATAGCAATCACTATGGCAATCTCAACTACTTTTAACGAAGTAAACTTTGGCGTTGGTGACGTTGTTCGAGTTCACCAGAGGCTAACTGAAGGTGAAAAAAGCCGCGTCCAGATCCTTGAAGGAATGGTTATTGCCATTCGTGGAGTAGAAGAGAGAAGAAATGTAGTAATCAGAAGAATTGGTGCAGCAGCTATTGGAATGGAGTTTATTTTCCCCCTAGGTTCCCCATCTATCGAAAAAATCGAGGTAGTCAAAAAAGGAGTTGAAGGAGCAAGACGTGCAAAACTCTACTACGTACGTGAAAAGAGCAGAAAAGAGATTGAAAAGATCTATGGTCGTGTCTTTATCAAATCTAAAGCAAAAGAGACTCCATCAAAGAATAAGGCAAAAAAGGCTTGATTTCGACTTCTTCGTTTACTATAATCCCAATACATCGACTCTGGGGAGTTCATGGTAGCCTGACGTTAGTTACCCCCCGTTTCCTCCTCAAAGTGGACGGTAATGCTGCTCCAGGGTCGATGTACTTATATCGGGGGCTTAGTTTAGAGGTTTAAATATCGGCCTGTCAGGCCGAAGACCGTTGGTTCGAATCCAACAGCTCCCATTGGTGGTGGCACTAGATTCAATTTTGGTAACTTTATATACGTTTGCCAAGGTTGGGTTTGCTAACTAGTGCCTCCACCTTCAAACCAATGATTCAAGCCTAGGAAACCCCTAGGCTTTTTTGTTGACTTATAATATGCAAATTTGTATAATCAGCACGTCAGAGAGTATGTGAAGCCAAACTCTTTGACAAAGGGGTTCCCAGGGGCCGTAAGCCGTGTGAAGAGAAGCTCCCTGCAGTACCTGCTCAGACCTGGAATGAAGATTCCCTGGGAACCCTCTTTATGTACTTTTAGTGCGGACATAGCTCAATTGGCAGAGCACTGACACCAACAACGTGTCAGAGGTTGTGGGTTCAAGTCCCACTGTTCGCTTTCGTGTCTCGGTAGCTCAGTTGGTAGAGCAATGCACTGAAAATGCATGGTCCCCAGTTCAAGTCTGGGCCGGGATATATTATTTCCATTTCCTCCGCCCTCCAAGGTGGGTAAGAGCATCTTGGAGGGCAATATTAAAACGCGGTCAACTCCGCTTAACGGGCCGACAACAAAGTCGGCCCTTTTTAGTGCTTATTTTTTAAGTGCTATACTGACTTTCAGATGATTTTTAGCTCTACAATATTGGGAATTGATCCTGGAACTGCAACAACTGGGTATGGGGTGATCACTCAAACTGTTTTGGGAGTGGAGCTTGTAGACTATGGACTAATTGAGACTGGTAAAGATGCAACTCCAGAGGCCAGACTCGCTAAAATATTTGACCACATGAATCTTCTTTTTAAAAAGTTCTCCCCAGAAGTTATGGCAATTGAAAAAATATTTTTTGCAACCAACGCCAAAACTGCAATTAGAGTGGGACAAGCACAGGGGGTCATGCTTCTGGCCGCCTCCCACAGTAGAGTACCTGTGGTTGAGTATGCTCCAATGACAATCAAAAAAATTGTGACAGGAAGTGGGAAGTCAGACAAAAAAGCCATGATGGCAAAAGTGACGGAGATTATGGGAGCGAAAGTTAACAGCAGTAAGCTTGGTAAAACTCACTTTGATAATGCTGCTGACGCTCTTGCAATTGCCCTCTGTCACGCCTTCTCTCAAAACAAGTAATCAAACTCACATGGCAAGAAGAAGAAAACAACGAAGTGAAGTGGATTGGGTTGTTGATGATTTGATTAAAAAACGAGTGACCGATCTTGTTACCGGCCTTTCCATTGACTGGGTGGATCCAAATAGGATTTATTGTGTACGCTCAAGTGGAAGTACAGCACGTGCATATGCTCGTATTTGGGGTATGAACAGAGTTTGGCAAATTGCAGCAGGCTTTGCTCCAGCTTATGTAATTGAGGTGGTGTCTGAGCACTTCGACAAACTGGACAAAAAAGCACAAGACAAAGTGCTACTTCATGAGATAGCCCATATCCCTAAAAACTTTACAGGTAGCCTTTTGGCTCACACCCACTCAAAGGGAGGGTTTCATGACAAGCTGGGTAGACTTGAGAGGTTGTATGATAGGCTAACTTCATGAAAGTAGTTGTAGTAGGGGGCCAAGATACCGAAAAGTCGTATCAGCGTTACTCCCACATTGTTGATGGTCTTAAAAAAAGAGGTCTAATAAAAGTTGAATATGATGGGAGTACTTCACTTTCAGAACTATTAAACTCACAAAGCCTATTTTCTGAGGAGGTATTTGTAGTGTGTGATGGTTTTGAAAAGATTGCTGAGAGGGATCTTAAGTATTTGGGTGAAGGGGGCGGTGATGGCAGATTTCTTTTGTACTTAAAAAAAGAAATTGGGGCAACTATTAAAAAGAAGCTACCATCAACATCTGTTTTTGAAAGTTTTGATCTTCCTAAGGAGATTTGGAGATTGGTTGACAGCCTTTTTGTGCTTAAAAAAGAGCAGTATTTAAAACTACTGGACACAGTACTATCAACCGAGCCGGCTGAGCTGGTTTTAGCTGTAATTGCAAAAAGACTTGGTGAAATTTACGATTTTAAAAATGGTGGGAGACTTACTAGTAGTTGGGTTGAAAGAAAGGTGTCCATGCAAAGCGCTAAAGTTGAAATAGATAGATTGACTGAGGGTATTTCACTTCTTTCAAGCTACGATGTTGAGTCTAAAGAAGGAAAGGGGGAGCTTTCCATACTACTTACAGTCTGGGCACAACATATGCTAGCCTAAGATATGGGTCAGACCAAAATAGATGAAGCAATATTTAGAGGGTATGACATTCGCGGAAAAGTAGGATCTCAGTTAACCCCCGAAACCTACTCACTTTTAGGATTCGCTTATGCCACATTTTTGTTGAAAAGAGGTATTTATGAGCTTGTTGTGGCTCGTGACAGCAGAAGAAGCTCAGCTGAATTTGCAGAAAGCTTCATAAATGCCCTTGTCGACTCAGGGCTTAATGTCTATGACATTGGAGTAACCCCCACTCAGATGAGCTACTTTGCGCAATACCACTTTCTAACCAAAGGAGGGGCCACAATTACTGCCTCACACCTTCCTATTGAATACAATGGACTAAAGCTTGCCAGTGGATTTTCAGAAACTCTTGTGTCAAATGAGATAGAAGAGGTAAAGGGGATTGTAAACGCTGGAGAGTTTAAAAGCCTGGACAAAAAAGGGGAGAGATGGACTGTTGATATCTTTGAAATCTACAAGGAAGATATTTTAAAAAGATTGCCCCCACTTAAAAAAAGATTAAAAGTAGTAGTTGACTCAGGTGGTGGAACCACAGGACCATATTTGCCAAAGATATTAGAAAGTTACGGCCTGGAAGTGGTTACTCAAAACTGTGAGATAGACCCTGATTTGTCTCTTGGAACTCCAGACCCAACTGAGAAGTCTGTTCTTGAGAGGCTTTCAAAAAAAGTACTTGAGGTAGAGGCCGATCTTGGTTTTTCTTACGATTGTGATGGGGATCGCATGGGTGTGGTTGATTCAAAAGGTAGGGTGCTTTGGAATGATACGTTAGTTGCACTTTTTGCAATGGAGACCCTTGATCGAATGAAAGGATCAACTATTGTTTTTAATAGTTTGTGTAGCAGGATGGTAAGTGAGGTAGTAACCACATCAGGAGGAAAACCTGTTATGTGGATTACTGGCCACAGCTACATAAAGCAAAAAGTGAGAGAGACAAGATCTCCATTTGGTGGAGAACTTTCAGGACACTTTTTCTTCATGGACAATTTCTACGGCCATGATGATGGTGCATTTTCTTCACTTAGGTTGATTAATTTGATCAACAAGTTTGATAAATCTCTTTCAGAGTTGGTGGACTTGCTCCCATCATACAAAACCAGTCCTGAGATTAAGCTTGGCTATCCTGACTCAGACAAGTTTGATTTTATTAAAAACACAGTCGCTCCATGGATGAAATCAGAATTTGCTGGTGCAAGCTTTACAGATATAGATGGGTTTCGCGCAGATGGGGCTGATTACATGCTAATAATTAGGGCCAGCCAAAATGGTCCATATATAACCATCAAGTACGAAGCAAAAGAAGAGGTGCGTTACAAAGATTTGGGGCAAAAAATATCACAATTTTTAAAACAAGACTCAAATGTAAATTGGAGCGAAGGGGTGAATATAGAAGAAATCTCTATTCCTTGAATTGATTGCACCCATCTTCACGACAGGTGCAATACTTAAGAGAAGCGCTAGTGGACAAAATTTCCTATTTCGTCATAGTATTCCGGGAAACCGCTTAGGGTGTTAGTGTACTCTATCCTACCCCCAAGATGTAACCACGCCTCTTCGTATGTAAGTGGATTGTGGTCCTCGTCTTTGTATCCAGATGCAGCCTTGCGTCCTACAGCGGTGGCGAAATCTTTGCAAGTACGAACAGTTTCTATATGTCCGTCGTTAAACGTAATCATCACTCGATTCATGGTTTACCTCCACTGTTAAATAATACCCTATATTATTATACCAGAACATTATTAATTTTGCTTAAAAAGTTAATTTTGATGTAATATTTATGCATGAGTGCTGCCATTGTTGAATCGATCAAGATGTTTCCTGAGCAGTTAATGTCTGGATGGAGATCGGTAAGGGCAGATCACTTTAACTTCGACACTCAAAGTATTTTGAACATTGTCTGGTCTGGTATGGGTGGCTCAGGCCTTAGTGCGCATCTAGTGCAGTCAGTTTCAGAAAATTTTCTTCATCTACCACTAATAGCTGTCTCTTATACACATCT
>DBDT01000088.1:805-8708 GCA_002293705.1 Candidatus Woesebacteria bacterium UBA925 | reverse complement strand
AGATGTGTATAAGAGACAGGTGTTCAATTTCAATAACTTTGTTTGCCAAATTGCAAGCAATCTCATCACTGTCATACACAACAGATTTAATCCCAAAATCTTTAGCCATCAATATACTGGTTAGTGGCAACGGTCCTCCGCCTATGAAACAAACTGATTTTGGAGATTTTCCAATTACTTTTGTTAACTCCTCAACTTCTTTCGCAACAAGTGCTTTGTAGTAGTCCAGGTATATAAAGTCATCCAATTCAGCTTCTTCATTAATAATTTTCTCTGCCCAGTGTTTTTCAAGAAGATATTCAGCAGTAGATGAGGCTTTCTGTATTTTTTCGATTGTTTCAGCTGATAAATCAGTAATCACAATTTTCTTTCTGTTTTCAACCAAGTAACTAAAGGCATCATTAACTGCCGGCCTTGGTGAAAGGTCGGCAGTATTTAGAATTTGACTGATTATCTGACTTATCATGTTAGTAAATTTCCGTTGTACCATCTCCACTTGTCTCTCTCCATCTTGGCCCATTTGCTCATAAACCCGGGTTGTGAAACAATCCCCGTAAAGATCGGGCTGCGCATCACATCGGTCAACTTCATATCTGTTGGAAACAAGTGGCCGTCTCCAATCAAACCAAGATATGCCCCCATCCCTACTGGGTTTTGAAAAAGATCAAGCAACCCTTCTCTAGCTACACTATCAAGCTGAGGAGCAGATGAATGCAGATAGTGTAGTCTTTTGCCACACACATACCACGGCTCAGCGCAACAATGTTTCTCCAGATCCCCCCATTTCTTGATAGGTTCAATGCCACCATAACGCTCGACCATTTGCCGAATCGTCTCATCTGGAAGCATCCGGATCAGAATCTTGTAGGCCATCCAAACAAACGGACTTGAATACTGCATTGATAGACCAAGGCCAAGCAAGCGAATATCGGATGGATCTGTATTTTCAATCTCAAAGTACTCAATTGCCTTTATAAGCAGTTTAAACACATCTTTCATATCACCTTCCCTTACGTTATTCACGTAAACAGGAAGGTTTGGTCGATTTAAAAGCGAAACTTTGTCAACCAATAGATCGATGGCACCTGGAAAGGTAGAATCATTTAGAGCTTCGATGATACTCATCAGCTAACCTCCTAAAAGCATAACGTGCTATATCAATAGAGAAGATTATATGCAACTTAGTTGCATTATGCAATAGTGGAGTTTGTACACTTACTACAGACACCAAATTCAGTGTAGACAACTTTGTTCACTTTCTGCTTTGAGTTTGTACTAGGTAGATCAACAGTAGTAACTACCCCACACTCCTCGCAAACAAAATGACCATGTTCATGAGCGGAATTCTCGTATCTGATAACACCATCGGTTAAAGAAAAAGACCTAACCTTGCCTTCTTTTTCAAGCTTTGAGAGAGCTCGATACACTGTAGTTTTGTTGGTTGAGGGATTGGTTTTAACTATTTCAGACAGTATCTCTATGGCTGATTTTGGGTTACAGGAACCACCAAGTATTTGAGTGATTTGGTTTGAGGTGCTTATTCTACTCATGCAATATTTTATTGCAACCTGGTTGCATTTACAAATCAGAGCAATTCCTGTCTGTTGTTTTTCAAAACCCTCGCCCATTTTGAAAGAGAGTCAAGAACTTTCTCAACTCTTTGATGCCATTGTGGATCAACCTCGCTCTCTCCAAATATTTCATGAACAGAGGAAAAGTACACTTTGTCAAAAAGAGTAATCATTCCCAACTGATGCGTTACATCTATTAGAGATTCAATCATTCTTGCCCCACCTATTGGACCACTACTTACACCAGCAATTGCCACAGGCTTATTTTTGTAATCGTCATACTCGCTATCAAGAAGTCTTTTAAGACTGCCGCTGTATCCATGGTTGTACTCAGGGGCTACGATGAAATACGCATCAGACCAACCAACAAGCTCAGAATACTTTGGGTCCGAAAATTCCCCGCCTCTACCATCCAAAGGAAGGTCAAAGTCTGAAGGGGTAGCCATTTTAATCTCAAAAGTATCTGCATACTTGGTTTCCACAATACCTTTGACAAATTCAGAAGCCTTGAGACTATTTGAGTCCTGCCTGGAGGTCCCAACTATTAGAAGTAATTTT
Organism: Candidatus Woesebacteria bacterium UBA925; assembly: GCA_002293705.1. Classification (GTDB taxonomy): domain Bacteria; phylum Patescibacteriota; class Microgenomatia; order UBA8517; family UBA8517; genus UBA925. Next base: position 6,579 of record DBDT01000088.1, on the reverse strand, counting down.
ATTTTATCTTGTTGCATAGCTTGCAGATAACATTAGCTCGGGAACGATTGACAGAATTAGAAACAACAGAAGTGAAAATACGGTTGTTTTTGAAATAATACCCAACACTTCAGCATAGTTTTCTTTGTCTCTGGCTAGAAATAGTGAAATGTTTGATAGATTTCTAAAAAGAATGAAGAAATTGATTGCAAAAACTGCAATAACTAGCTGTGAGTGGGTTGGGTTAAATGCAGATGAATAGATACGGGTGAAGTTTGCAGCCAATGAGGTCGTGCGAAGAAACAAAAATAGGTTAACCCCAGCAATTGAAAGCAGTAGAATCATGTCTTGCAAATTTGCAAAAAATGGAGTCGCCTCTCCTCTTTCACTTTTGTTTGTTTGTTTCTTCTCCATTTTTGATTTTTCTTAATTTAGCATTAATGTAAGGAAGTGCAACACCAGCTCCTCCTGCTGTAGTCATTGCCACAATCTTGATAGTATCAATTAACTGTGGGCCACACCCACCAGCAAGAGTGCAAACAGGCACAGATGTTAAACTGCATGCAACACACATGGCTAATATTAGCATACGTGTTACAATTTCTGACACAATGAAAGTAATAAAAAGAAATGGCTCAACAGAAGAATTTGATCTAGCAAAAATTGAAAGAGTTGTAATTGCTGCCGGATTAAGCCCTGAGAGCGCAACAACACTCTCAACCGCAGTCTCAAGTGCATTTAAAGACAAATTAGAGCTGACTTCACTTCAGATTAGAGATGAGGTGTTAAAACAACTTAAACTGATGGATCAATATGCTGCCAACATGTTTGATTGGTACCAAAAAACCAAAGAGAAACCCCAATAACCCACTTTACAAAAACACACATCCAGGTGTATAATTAACTATCGGATAATTGAGATTGAGCAGGTGGAGGTGAACCGTGATCGATTTTGGATTATTGAATATAGTTTATGTACTGGTTGGGGCTGCATTAGCCCTTACGATCCGCAAGGAGATTCGCAAAAAAACAAAATAGACCTCGGGGACGAGGAATCTAAAGGCCGAGTTTTTAAACTCGGCCTTTTCTGTGTCGAATTTTTAGCAACCTCTAAGTTATGAGATAATACTTCTAGATCAATTCAATTTTGTACAAAGAAAGGATAATGCGATGGTTGAATGGATTGGGAACATGAACTCGCTAGAATTCATGCTCCTTGTATTAGGAGCAAACATGTTGCTATTCGCTGTTTGCATTAGCCCATTCATCCGATATGGATTACTTTGGGCTAAAATCAAAACAGGCGTCACTAGTACATGTAATGGGTACATAGAAAATGTGGCGCCTCAAAATTACGAACTCTACGCAAAACTTAGACATGATCTAGTCTTCCCTTTCTACCTGGGTTAGGGAATTGCAGACTAACCCCCCCAGAATCTCTGGGGGGTTTTAATATTGCAAGTCTTCTTCTAAAATGGGCAAATGGCTGCAACAAGATACAAAGAAGCATATGATCAGATGGTTTCTGACAACAAAGAATTGTTTGACTCATTCAGACAAATTCATGATGAGTATGCACTAAACCCCTCAGCTAACTCTGAAAAATTCAATGAGACAGGAAAGCTTGTAATGGCACAGGTAAGAAGATATGAAGATATCCTGTGCAAAAGGAGTGAAACTCATGGTTTTGGTGAATTCACAAGCAAATTGGCAGAAAAGTTCCAAAATGAAGTAAGGAAAAATTTCCCTAAAATAGATGAGGTTGGGGTTGTGAGAAAAATTATGAAGCCAATTGAGACCAAATCTCCAAGCTCATTTAGGATGATAAGGCCTAGGTAAAAATACTCGAAGTTAAGTATCCCACATACCTTTTAATCTAAAATGCTGAAGTTATTCCAAAAAACTTTTGGTTGCTAAAAATCTATCCTCCACCCACTGGCCATACACCCTTACTTTTCTTCCCTCCATCATTCTGTCAAATTTAATACCGGTGTCTTCAGGGGCATACAGTTCGACTCGCTCTCCATTTTGCGCATACAGACTAACCCTGCTTGGTGTTTTGACTTCATAAAGTTGACCAACAACTATCTCTGATCCTCTCCAAGGCGCAAACCAAGAGACAACCTGTCTGGCATGTGTGTGATTTTGATCCATAATACCAACTGCCATGCTGCCTGCGAACAATCCAAACAACAAAAGCGCCACAAGGGAGCTGGCATGCTTCTTGTCAGCAAGACCTGCCCACTCAAAAACTGCGAATGCGCTAAGGCCAAAGGCCAAAGCAAGAGCGGGGACCTGCCAAAGAGGAGAGCCCATCAAACCCCTGTATTCAACACTAAAAATCATATACCAAACAACTGAAGCAAAAATTAATGAGCCAAAAACTAGACCAATCCCCAAAAATATTAGGGGCAGGTTTAAATTTTCAAACTTGTTTTTGTGTTTTTCCATATTCAATCAAATCATGAAGAATTTTGTGGAATGTCTCCCTGCCCGACTCTGCCACTTTAGAATTTAACCCCAGTGAGATAATTGACCTCTCAAGTACAGCCCAGTGGACAATAGACCCACCAACCCAAAAGCTCATCCACTCAACCACTTCATCTAAGTCTGACCAATCATCGTCAGAAAGATATATGGATTGCATGTTTTCAATCTTTGCTGTTGTACGACCAGCCTTTTCTTCAACAACAAACGAATCTTCGCCAAAAGATCTGACCAGCTCATCAACACCTTCTCTACCCTGAATCAAATCTTCTAGATTTGATTGATACCAATCCTCACCAAATCCAGAAATCAAAGCATTCTTGGCACGAATAAAGAGATCCTCTCCAACTCTTGAGAAGGCTATGGCCTCACCAATCTTTTTTAAATTCTTGTTTTTGTCCATGTGGATACAATTAGTATCAAATAAACAGAAGGTTAATGCAATGAGAATTCTTCAAAGTAGATGTTTTCGGCTGGAACTCCAATTTCCTTTAAGCTGTCTCTCATTCCCCTGCTGAATCCTTCCCCTCCACAGATGTAGATGGCAATTTTACTTATATCTTTAACCTTCTCCAAGTCATTCTTTTTGATCCTTGAGCCTTCATTGGAGAAAAATATTTTGTAATCAATGTTTTTGCTTTTCAATGCAGTGAACTTTTTGTCAAAAACTGCATCTGACTTGTTTCTAACTGCGTAGAAAACAGTAGCTTTAACATTTTTAGGAAGAGAGCTGACCATACTGGCTATTGGGGTTACACCAATACCACCTGCCAAAAACAATATGTCTCTTCCTTTTGATTTACCAAGGTTAAACTCACCGTGAGGGCCATCCAAAAGGACTTTGGTGCCAACTTCAAGCTCACCAAGGTGTTGGGTAAAATCTCCCACCTTTTTAGCGACAAATGTTAAGTTAACTTCTTTTTCAGATGAGCTTAAAGAAAAAGGGTGTGATTCAAAAAATCTCTTTTTGTCCAAAAATCTAACTAGAAAATACGAACCAGCAATTTTTGGCAAATCCTTCATCTTTTCGCCAGTTATGGTAAACCTTACATAGTCACCAAGATCCTCAACTTCATTTACAAAAAACTTATGCTTTCTGAATTTTATTAGGATTAGACCAAACCTGAAGAATAAATACAAAACAACCACTACAAGATGAAGGGCAATCCAGTAGTAAGAAAACATGTCATTCACAAGTGTTCCTCCAAGTTCTATTTGGTGCAAAAATGCTAGAACAATTGCTAGATATGTAAGCATATGTAGCCCATACCAGATTTCATATTTGAGCTTAAGCTTTCTGAAAAATATTGAGGTTACTCCAACTATCATAAAAATCCAAAAAGAGGCAATTGCTAGGGCCACGACAGGCATACTCCTTATGAAGGTTTGTATTTGCTCAAGGGGACTAATACCTGAGTAAGTTGCGTAAGCATTTACTATGAAAATATAGTGAAGCAAAAGAAGGGTCATAATAAGCTTTCCATTAGTTTTGTGAAACTTCACCATCTTTTCGTGGGAGAAAAGTGAATACAAAAAGGGTGATCTGGACATAAACACAAGCTGTAAAAGTGTAAAGCTGGCCAAAAGAAGGCCTGCCAACCTACCTATGGCAAGTGGCGCATTGCTTGGGTCAGGCACTGCATACAAGGCAGTTACCCCTCTAAACCAAAAATAGAAAACAATTCCAAAATGAAGTAGAAGAAACCCATACACATGCTTTTTTGAAATCATATTAGTGTTGATTTTAACATGCCAACTGATTAACATGAATCAGAAACATGGAAGACAAACCACTTCAAAGGAGCGAGTTCAATAAACGCATACAACAATTGAAAGACGGTACTCTTAAAGGTTTATCTCTTGATGAAAGTAATCCTCAACCAGTCGATGCTGGTACCGGCGTTACTCAAGAATTGCCTAGATTTCATGTAGACGAAGGCATGGGAGAAACGGCCATGACAACAGAGGCATTGGATGAGCTAAAATATTTCGACATGGGGGACACAAAACCCATCCAAGTGGATTCTTTGGCGAAAATTTCCGATAAGGCAAGGAGTGAGGGTGGGGAACTAACAAAAAAACAAATAGCACAGGCTGCAAGAGCTGCTGGTGAAAGAGCCGCAAAACCAGCCAGTCCGCACCAGCCCGAATCATTGCCAGAGTTTGACAAAGATTAATAATAGAAATTCTTCTGTTAGCTAAACTCACTTGTCTTTGGTTAACACAAATTCTCTTTACTGTTTGAAGTTAACATCCCAGTCCAATGATGGAATCCTGGTTGATTCATCCCTCAACCTAATACCATTTATTTTCTCATCAAATTTTTTCAACTCATCTTCAAGGGTGGTAACCATGGGATCTGAAAAGTAAGGTGACCTTGGGAAATTGTCCCCAACAGGCGCAGTTGTTGGAATGGGGGTACCAGTTGGTAAGACAAGCTGGGTAATCTGTTCCCTAACTCTTCTGCCCCCTGTTGTAAAACTTGTCAAAAGAAGAAGAATAATTAAAAACACCACCATCCCTCCAAGTATTTTTATGTTTTTGGGCAGTGCAGAAACCATTTGCAGTGGTGTCTTTTTCCCATCAGCTGCAGTTTCTTTGGAATTAACCACAATATTTGGGATGGGGGTTTGGACTTGGGTGATAGTTGGTGTTTCAATTTTCTGGTCCACAGCTGACACCACCTCTTGCTTGTTGATGGACTCTTCAGGGGTTGAAGGGGTTTGTGAAGTAGCTAGCTCATCAGTGGCATTTGCAACCACAGGAGTAGAATCCGCCTCTTTGGGATTAGTAGTCAGCGGGGTTACCGGATTTGGTGACTGTTGGCTTACTGGTGTTTCTTCGGGCTTCATATTACAAACTTTAAGTTTTTGACCACTTCTTTCAAGTGATCCCTACCTTCTCGAATAAATTGCAGACTTTCTTCCAATAGTAAGGTTAATTTATTGAAGTCATCTGCAGGGTTTGCGCGACTAGTATTACCTGCTCCTCCTGTTTGGATTGACTCAAGAGCCTTTCTAGCTTCCAACTCTTTGTCAAAGCTTCTTGTAAGTTTGTTTTCAGCCTCCAGTATCCACCTTTGAGCTGATGACACTGGATGATCACCGTTTGAGCTTATGTTGTTAATAGTGTCACGGGTGTTTCCAAGTATCCCACTTGCCACTCCGCGAGCCTCTTCAACTGCAGCAATCGGAACTAATGATCTTGCCTCGCTTGCCACTCTAGTGGTAGTTTCAAATTGCTTTTTGGCCTCATCTGAGTCTGCTACTAAATCATTTAAGCTCCCTGCGCTTCTGATCCTCCCTTTG
>DBDT01000088.1:0-542 GCA_002293705.1 Candidatus Woesebacteria bacterium UBA925 | reverse complement strand
CAAGCTATTTCAGAGTTTAGCCTAGCAAACAACCCTTCTTTAATATCTGGCTTGATGTTTTTGTCCTCTTCAACTTTTGTTCTCAAAAACAAAAGGTATGCACGTACAACTTCATCTCTTGATGAGATCATGGCAGCAGTTGCATTTCTGGCTTGTGTTTGGGCTGCAAGTGTTTGCGCTGACAAATATTGAGATCTAGCAAGAAGATAATCTGACCTTGCCTTGTTGTATTTTTCTACCATAAACAAGTAATCACGCTGAGCTACTGTTGAGTTAAAAACCTCAGGCTGGGGGTCAGAAATAATTGTTGCCGATGGTGATGAGTCTGCTGCCTGCTCTGAACTTTGGGCATGCAGCACACCAGCTGATGTGGCAAACACAAGAAGTGCAATCAGTACAAATTTATACATATTTCATTCTAAAGCTATTTGCGAGTATAAAGCAAAACTAATTGTAAACAATTTTAATCCTACCAAAGTAGAGTCTGGCTGGGGTTGGGACTTTACTTGATAACTGAAGTTTGTAAGTATTCTCACCAGCCG
>DBDT01000018.1:11649-12364 GCA_002293705.1 Candidatus Woesebacteria bacterium UBA925 | reverse complement strand
TGAAGAGATATGAATTCAAATAAACAAGTTCTTTGAATTCGCCATTACAAGATCAAAAAACTTCAAGGGTCATTTTTGATTTGAAATGGTTACCCTCAATATATTTGTATATTTTAACATTTTAAAGCTCGAAAATCAAACACTATAGGCATGCTCTTGACTTGGATCGAAGTGGTGATGGTAACGACTTATACAAAATATCCAAATTAGTGGCTTGAATATTTGAAATCAAAAACTGGAGTGTGTAACTACATTTTCGATCAACCATATCATTCTCATGGGGTTTATTCGTTTAAAGATTCTGAATTAATTGACAGTTGATGAACCCGAATTCAATACCGAGCTTTTAAAAGACTTAATGTGTGAGTAACTAAGAGTAACCAAGTTTGTCTCTTTGTTGGCAGTTACAGTCATTTCATAAACACCAACCGCACTATATGGACTCCAATCGCCGCGAACAACCCTAGTTGTTAAAATCACAGCTTTAACTGAACTATTGTCGCTTTCAGTTCTCATTGCCAAAACCACACTTCCGCTCAATCTTTGGAGTAACCAAAATTGTTTTGCCAATCCCAAAACACTTGCTTCATTGATGTGCCATTTATTCAATCTTCCAATGCTACTTGTGTATGTAAATCCTGTGTCACCAGTAAATCCATAAAGGTCTGGATCGAAGTATGAACACTTAAAAATCCAAACATGCATGGTGTATGGA
>DBDT01000018.1:652-11406 GCA_002293705.1 Candidatus Woesebacteria bacterium UBA925 | reverse complement strand
ATAAGAGACAGGTGTATGGAAAGTCTTTTGATGAATTAGAAGATTTTGTGGTCACTAAAAGTTCGTAGTGAGAATATGTGGACTTGTTGAGACTTAATGAAACCAACTCTCTTCCAGGAAGTATCCGTGAGTTTCTATTAGCAATATCCAAAGCCTCATTTTTGTTTTTTGCACAAGAATCAAATGACCTAACGTTTGATGCATCTAAATCAGAAAATCCGTCAGGAAAGACAGGTCCGTTTTTGATGACGTTTTCAATATACTCATCTGTAAAAATACTGTAATCAAAGGGCTTTCTGTAAACTGCTGGAACATTACCGCCAACCCCAAACTCTCGTATCAAGTAAATTCCCACCAATGACAATATTGCAAGCAATGTTGGAAACAAAAACAAAACAGCAGCTTTCTTTCTAATCACAATTCAGTTTAATTGTCACTGAATTTAAGTCAACAAAACACAGACCTCCTTATAGACCAGCATAGATGATGGTATTATGGTCTTATGGGCGAAAAAGTAACAGGTTACACGCTTTTAGTAGTTGGTCTCATATTAATTCTTCTTCCTGCATTTAGTGTTTTCAACATCTTTCAAGGAAATGCTCTTCCATTCAACTTTGCAACAATTCAATCAATAGAGATAGATTATGCACAACTTGCTGGAAGTGGTGAGGGATTATCCGGAGAGCAAAAAATAATGTTTGAAAAACAAAAGGAGAGCCTTCCAAAACAGGAGATTCTAAATGGGGGAGAGGCATCAAAATTAGTTAACCTTGGTGCACATATCTTCATAATGGGGTTTTTTGCAAGTATAGGAGCAAGAGTGGCAGCAATTGGGGTGTCACTGATCAAAGAACAGAAGGTGGTTGCAAACACAAACCCCAAGTCAGTGATTCCCCAGGTTTAAGTTGAAATAACCACAGCAGTTGATTTCTCATAATTTTAGTGCCCACCTTCTTTCTGATACAATACATCACTTAAGTTATGTAGGAGGGGTCGCATGCTGTTGTGTGTTTTGGGTAACAATACCCTCTTGTGGATCAATGGAGCTATAGCACTTTTCATCTCCTTGTTAATGTTGTTCGCCTCAGGATTTACGTATTATCTATCTACCAGTGGAGACGAACAGTTGACACCTGAAATGGAACTGGACTTTAAGGTTACGAGGGGGGTTTTGAAAGAAATTTTTATTGGGTCGATTGTGATTGGACTATTCGGAGTACCAGCAATCTTAGTCTATGCGTCTATTGCACGACTAAAAAAGTACTTCGAATAACAATTTCCCAAAGGAGGACTAGATGTCCAAACTAGCCCTCCAAATTACACATGAAAATTTAAATAAGTTTTGCAACTCGCAATCTTTAGTCTTATAGTTTATAATTAACCCTAATCTTGGTATAACTTGAGTACAAGTCAAGGAGGTTAGAATGCTTCTACATATCCTGGGTGGTAATGACGTATTTCTGTTCCTGAATGGTTTGATCACATTTGCTGCAGTTGTTTTATTTTGTTTTGTAATAGCAACAAAGCTTTGGATTTACCAAGGGCAAATAAAACGCCCAATTACGATTGATTCTAAGCTGGAGGTAGAGCACATGTTTGAATTGATCGTCGATACCGTTGTGATAGTAATTTTTGGAGCACCAGGTCTACTTTCTTGTTTATTAGCCAGGATGCTTCATGACCTAACAGACTAGTAAATTTGTGTGAGAGTGATTTTTATTAGACTTCACTCTCACATATCAACGATCAACTACTACCACCACTATTCACTTCAACACAGTAAACTCCACTTGTTGACAGTACTACTTACACTTGTATAGCATGATGTATGGCTGCCAAATCTGCTAAAAAAACAAGTAAAACTGTCAAAGTTAAAACAACTAGAAAAGCTAGTTCAAAAGCAAAATCCAAATCTCCAGGAGTAGTTGTAAGCTCATCATCAAGACTATACAAAAGTCGCAAAGACAGGTTTGTTGCAGGTGTTATTGGGGGGATTGCCTCATATATCAAAGTAGATGCAACAATATTAAGGTTATTTTTTGTAGCAATAGTTGCTTTCACTGGCTTTGTCCCAGGGATATTTGCCTACGCAGCAGCTGCCATAATTCTTCCAGAGGAATAATCTCGTTCTTAGATGAACTTTACTCCAATTTTAGCTATTTATCTTTTATCAAATATAATTCATTATTAAATTAAGGAGGTGAAGTAAACATGGCACCAAAGTGGAAAAAAAGCGACAGACACATACTACCACTAGCTCTTCTTGCCATGTTTTCACTAATGATTCCAGTAATCACTGTAACCAATAGTAGAAATCAAGCAAGAGAAGCTGCTGCGGCTAAGATGAGAAATCCAGGCAGAACACCTACACCTGTAAGTGTTGAGGAGCCTGTTTGGACACCTAGCCCAACAAATGCAGGAGGAACAGTAGTTAAACCAACTGTTAGACCTACATCACCTGGCATGAGATATCCCTACTAACGAGTAGGTATCTTGCTAAATCAAGCTTAAGGCGGCTACAATGCTTGAACGTAGCCGCCTTTTGCGTGGCAGGTAAATAAAAACAATGGATATTGGAAAAGTTATTAAAGTAGACATTAGCGGAGAGCTCTCAAAAAGCTACCTAGATTATGCAATGAGCGTCATAGTCGCTCGTGCACTTCCTGATATACGAGATGGGCTTAAGCCAGTTCACAGAAGGATCCTCTTTGCAATGAATGAGATGGGTCTTACCCACAAGACAGCCTTCAAAAAGAGTGCCTCAGTTGTTGGAGAGGTGCTAGGTAAATACCACCCTCACGGAGATGCATCAGTTTACGACACAATGGTCAGGCTTGCCCAAGACTTCTCAATGCGTTACCCATTAATCAAAGGACAAGGTAACTTTGGTTCAGTTGACGGTGACCCTGCAGCAGCCATGAGGTACACAGAAAGCAAGATGAGTGCCATTGCAGAGCACCTTCTTTCAGACATAGACCGTGACACTGTGGATTTTGAAGACAACTTCGATGCTACCAAAAAAGAGCCTAAGTTTTTACCCGCACTTCTACCAAACCTACTCCTGATGGGCTCTGAAGGTATTGCGGTTGGTATGGCCACCAAGATTCCTCCTCACAACTTAAGAGAAGTGGCAGCAGCCATTGTTGCAACAATTAAAGCGGGTAAGCCAGTGGTTGCACCAAACAACAACGAGGAAACAGATTTTTTCATCAAAAAAATAGATTTAGTTGCAGCAGGAAGTGAGAAGGAGACAATTGGTGAGTTTAACCCAAAGACTGTAAGTTTTGAGAGCGATATTACAATCCCAGCCTTGACCAAACATGTACCTGGTCCTGACTTTCCAACTGGTGGAGCTATCTACGATGGAGAGTCCCTAACTGAAGTATATGCAACAGGAAGGGGTAGGATAGTTGTTCGAGGAATTGCTGAGATCAAAGAGACCAATAAAGGTAAAACAATTATTGAGATAACTGAGCTACCATATCAGGTTAACAAGGCGATGTTAGTCCAAGCTATTGCTGAACTTGTACGTGACAAAAAGATAATTGGAATCTCAACCTTGAGAGATGAGAGCGACAAAAGTGGTATGAGTATTGTTATCGAGCTGAAAAGAGATGCCAAGCCAAAGAGTGTGTTAAACAACCTATTCAAACACACCAGACTTCAAACATCATTCCCAGCAAATTTCGTTGCATTAGTTGATGGCACCCCAATGACAGTCAACTTGAAAGATATGGTGGTTGAATATATCAAACACCGTCAAAAGGTAATAATCAGGCGCACACTGTTTGACCTAACAGCAGCTAAAAAGAGAGCGCACATATTGGAAGGTCTAAAAATTGCGCTTGATAACTTAGATGAGGTTATTAAAACAATTAGGCAAAGCAAGACTCAAGATGAGGCCAAAACCAATCTTATGTCTAGATTTGGATTAAGCGAGCTTCAATCAACAGCGATACTAGACATGCAGCTTAGAAGGTTAGCAGCCCTTGAGAGAGAAAAGATTGAGAATGAATACAAAGAGGTGATGCAACTAATCGACCAATTGATTGCAATCTTGAAAGATCCAAACAGACCACTTGAGATATTAACAGATGAAATCAAGGCTATCTCCAAAGACTTTGGCGACGACAGGAGAACAAGGATATTTATGCACAAACTGGGAGAGTTTTCAGAAGAGCAGTTAGTTCCAAAAGAGAGTGTTCTGATTAGTGTTACCAAAACCGGGTACATCAAGAGACTACCAAAAACTACTTACAAATCCCAAGGCAGGGGAGGGAAGGGTGTGATGGGAATGACCACCAAAGAAGAGGATGAAATTGCATTCATGAAAACTGCCAGCACCCACGATGATCTGCTGTTTTTCACCAACATGGGAAGAGTATTTGGAACCAAGGTTTGGGAGATACAAGAGGGAAGTAGGACATCCAAAGGGCAGTCGCTGGCAAACCTGATCAACCTTGATGCCGAGGAGGAAATCAGATCCATAGTGCCACTAGACAAATCTGCTACCCACCTGATCATGGCTACCTGTGGGGGAACTGTTAAAAAGACACAGTTGTCTGAGTTTGCAAATCTTCGCTCCAGTGGACTAATTGCAATCAAGCTGGACAAAGATGACAAACTGGTCTCAGTTGCAGCTACAAGTGGAACTGACCATGTTGTCTTGTTCACCAAAGAGGGCAAGGTGATTAAGTTTAGTGAAAATGATGTACGCGCCATGGGGCGAGCCACAACTGGAGTTCGAGGAATTAATCTGGCCAAAAGTGATGAGGTTATCTCAATGGAGGTTCTTCCATCAAAAGAAACAGTGCAAGCTGATGGCAGGAAGAAAGTGTTCAGACAATTTTTGACAATTAGTGAGAATGGACTAGGCAAAAGATCAGATGCATCTGAATTCCCTCTACAAAAAAGAGGTGGCCAGGGAGTGAAAGCTGCAATCATTAATGCAAAAACAGGCCCACTAAAAGCAGCCATCTTGGTTACTGAAAAAGTAAACCAGATAGTGGTCACCAGTAAGTTTGCCCAAGTAATAAAGCTTGCAAGAAAGAATGTTCCAGTAATGGGCAGGGCCACACAAGGAGTGATTATCATGAGGTTTACAGACCAATCAGACAGTGTTGCTGCAGTCACTGCTCTTGAAAAGGAAGAGGAAACCCCAGAGGCATAAAAAAGGCCCCCACCACCGAAGTGGTGAAGGCAATTAAGTCACCTTAAGCAGGTATTAGGGACTATTCGTCATCAACAGTCAAATACTGGGCGAGACCATCCGCCGTTATCTCGTCAAGACTAACGTTTGCTGGGACATGGAATTGAGCTATTTTGATGAACATCGATCCACCTTCTCCGCCCAAACTATGCATCTCATAAGGAAGGTGTGTCAAAAGAGTTTGATCACCAGAGCTTAAAACCATAAAACTAACACCGAATACAGTATGGCGATTATCGATACCTTCAACTGCGTACAAATAGTAAATTGAGAACTTGCTGTTTGAATGAGTTGCAGAAACAACAGCGACGAATCTTTCCTCGGGAAAACTTGGCGGACGCCCCAGCTCTTCAATACTCTCAGCACCAATTGCATTAATAACTTTCTCTGTGAGCGCAGCAGTTACAAGCTTAACCGCCAAACCCTTATGGGCTACAAATGGATTATCCACAGCACACCTCTTTAGAATATGGAAGCGAACAGGGAATTTTAACAAGGATACCCCATAAAAATCAAAATGTGGTCAATTATGGTAAAATCTGACCCAGGGTTTACTAGCTTGGAGGATGACGCGATGCAGAAGTTCATGCAGAAGAATTGGAAGGATTTACTTATTCTGTGGTACCTCCTAACAACACTTTCGGCGACCCTATTGGTGGTTGTCGTTCACGCGAACTCGGTAGACTTGTATTCACCAACAGCATACATCCAGGGACTGGTTTCAATCCTGGTTGCCTTTGTTTTCTCATGTATTTCACTGTTCAGGGCATATTCGGATAGCAAACCAGCCAACAGCTTGTTGTTTTTGGCTGGAGTTATCATTTCGGTGTTAGGGTTGTTAATTACGCTAACCAAAAGTGGTGGCTGGGATGTCACCTTGTTTGCTGCTGCATCAATAGGCTTAAGCCTGCATGTGGCCGCAGAACAAACAAGGTGGGGTCGTCACACAGAGATGATTGTGTCTGAAATGATCGTCATCAATGTCAGCATAATTATGGCAAGCTTTTGCTTGCTTGTATTCCCAACAATAATGGAGGAATACGCCACCAGGACTTATGCACTTTTTGTTATTGCCGCCATTACCAGCTTTCCGGTGTTAAATCTGTCATTCGACATTACAAGAGCACTTACACCTAGCCCTAAAAACATCGGTCTGGGTTTCCTATCGGCAATAATCATAGGCATTCTTGCGATCCAACTGGGCAAACCAATTGGCGAGCAAAGCACAGTGGTGCTTGGGATGATGCTAGGAGTGGCAATCCTACCTGTCTTTGTCACCATGCTACTTATCGGAAAGAAGCTCAATCTGAAGTTCTAGAAATTGGCCCGCAAACATCGTTTTGCGGGCTACTTACTCACTGATCTTTTCTGTTGTGAAAGGCATCATATACTTCCTTCAGTCTTTTATTGGTAATATGCGTATAAATTTGAGTAGTTGCCACATTTTTATGACCCAATAGCTCCTGAACGCTTCTTAGATCAGCTCCTGAAACCAATAGGTCGGTTGCAAAGCTGTGTCTTAATATGTGCGGAGTTACATTTACTGGAAGTTTCGCTTTTTTAGCATACTTTTTAACTGTCCTTTGCACAGACCTTGGCGTGAGTCTCATTTTTTCGGCCGACTCAGTAATGTCTTTGGGGGTTTTGTGGGAAACAAACAAAGCTTGTGCGGTGTCATGTCTTGCAGCCAAGTATTGTTGCACCCACTGGCACGCCCTCTCACTTAGAAACACAACCCTGGCTCTTCCTCCTTTACCAACAATTCCAAGCTCACGTCGTTCAAAATCAATTAAATCACGATTAAGTTTGGTCAACTCACTCACCCTAAGGCCGGTACTAAACAGTAGCTCAAGTATTGCCTTGTCTCGTTTTCCAACAATCGAGCTTAATTGAGGCTGAGCCAGCAGTCTTTCAACCTCATCGTGATTTATGGCAGAAACCTGCCGATCAGGGATCTTAGGTAGATCAATTTTATCCGCCGATAGGCTTTCAACATCAATTTTGGCAAGCCATTTTAAAAATGAGCGTATAGCAATAGCATGATAGCCCTGAGTCTTTCGCGAAAGGGGAGGGGAGGACTCATCTCCTGAGGCCAACTGAGCACGAAATTTCTGTACATTTTCAAGACTAATTTCAGAAGGGGAGTGGACGCTAAGTGAACTTAGAAACTCACTGAACCTACTTAAATACAATTTATAGTTTCTGATGGTGAGTGGGGAAGAGCCACGCTCAACAGCGAGATGCTCTAAAAATCTGTCAATTAAAACTGGAATAGTATCCACAGTTCATTGTATTGTGCGACTCAAAGAACATCAATTGTCATAATTTGTTATAATATTTCGGTTTGTTTTTACATATGTCAAGGAGTGTGACAGATGTGGCACAAGTTCTCGAATTTCATCAATACAGTCCTTACAGTGTTCGTTCAACGTCTTGCAATAGCCAAGCGCATCCCGGTGATCAACGTACGGTTTGGCACTGTCATGACAGTCCTTGGCCTGACCTTGATCGTCACGTTGTCGCAATCAGGTGCCATCAAGAGCTTCATGATTGACCAACCGAACATCGCTAAGCTCATCTACGCATTAATCGTTTCTGTTCCTTTCTCATTGGTGGCTGTCACCAACCTGCTCATTTGCGCCATGGACGATAAGGTTAGTGGCGCAATTCAAAAAACCGAGCATCTCTTGGCATTGGTTATCGTTTATCCTGTGGCTGTGGTCGTGGTCATTTTGACTAGCATACCCATTCGATCCAATGCATCAAGCAGGGTCAATCCGTTCAAAGAATAGTAAGACAACACGTATACTGGCACAATTGTGCCAGTATATCTATGCCATTTTTTTCGTATTTAGTTCGGTAAGCAATATAATGGCAGATCTTTGTGTTGGGGTATTAATGGTCATCCATAGCAGCAAAGGGCCTTTAAAAGTCATTACAGTGGCTCATGTATATACATCTATAAAACAGCTCTCTACTCCAACTCCCTTCACAACGTCGCAAAAGTATTATTGTACGACATATCAGCAGTGGCTCAGAGGAGTTGCTTATTTTTGTTTCTAAGACGCAATCTGGTGGCAATGGACGACATAGAAGTACACGTAACTGGACAGAGAGCGTTACTGCTACCAGTTCAAGACTCATATCACAGAAGCTTAATTTAAGGCTCAATTTAAGCGCCTCCCATCTTAATAATTTTATTACTCAATTTTTTCACGCGTGAAAACTATATACACTTCTCCACTTACCACTACCCTTGTTTTGTACACCACCACCCCTACTCCCCACCGAAGTCATTTACAGTTAATAATTTGGTAAATTTTTGAGGCTAAATGAGGCTAGATTATTTGCACTCCCCTCAATAGTTTAGCCAAGAACTGTGTCGCACAATAATTGGCTGGGGTGTCACTCCCCAGCCATTATTAACTAGCTCACCTACCCTGCCCCCAACCTCAGAATCAGCGCATGTGACCCAATCAAGGTTGTGAACAGCGTGAGGAGAAATGCAATCAAGCACAAGAAAAGCTGTGAGATCCTCCCCTCCTCTCCCAAACCCAGCACCCATGACAGAGTCGTATACATTGGGCTTTTGCAAATTTTGACTACTTTGATGCTTGCTACAATAGTCACAACAAGCGTTACAAGCCCCAGCAGCGAGATTGCAAAACCGTGACTTTGATAGATCATCAGAGCCAAACCAATTCCAGTGGATATTGCAATTGATACCGCACTGAAAATTACTACCGCAAACCTGTTACTATTTGCAAAAAGCAATGGAGGGCTTGAAACCACAAACCCTATGCCTGCAAACAGAATTCCAATGGCCAACATTGACGAAGATGGCCTGACTTCAGCCGGGTTGAATATTACCAAGGATGCAATCGGCCAAAGCCATATCGATGTAATCTTCAAAAACAGGTCGTCCAAGTCCAAGATCGCGAACATGCTTTCACCGTCCACTCTCGGCTTGAGACTTAATGCTATGGCAGTAATGCACAAAAGTGCACTTGCCGAAAGAACTTGCAATGATATTGCAAGTTCAATCGGCACGACCATGGCCATAAAGGCAAAGGGCATTGCTGGCAGTGAAAATCCTGCCATGTCAAATCCAAGCTTTGTCTTTATGGCACCAACCAAATTGGCAAACATAAAGATCGACGAGACGAACATCATGCCGATCGTTACCAAAAACAGGTGTGAGCCAAACAACCGTAGTGTCTCCATAGTTGAATCCTCCAGTTGCAGTGCAACCTTACAATAGAACGAATAGCAGAATCAGGATCAAAACAAGCGACAACACCGAGCAAGCAAAGTCAGTAATAACCAACTCTGCTGAAGCCAGCTTCTTAAATCCGCCCGTTTGAATTTGGTAGACAGAGATACGGCTCCCAAGCAGTCCAACAATAACAAGTAACACCAGAGAATCTGCTAAGGAAAAGAAATGGTCAAAAGAGATTATCCACCCCATCGACCAAACCAAATGCGAGACGGCAAGCCCTACAATCATCGCTGTAATGTGCAAATGCCAGGACACTGACTTCAGGCTGTCCAGAAACATCATGGCCTGAAAAAGGATGATGGACAAAAGAATTGCCAGGACTCCTATCTGAAAACCATCAAGCTCTGGCTTATAACCAAACACAACCATGTTTACCAGAATGGAAATTGCCGCACCAGCTACTGCAAACAATGAATAACTTGAAAGATCTAGCGTGCTCTGCTTTAGCACGTTCTGTTGCTTCAACAAATGGACATACAATGCCAGAAACATTGCCACCAAGCAGACGATGGTCATAGCAAATGCTGGTATATTGTCATTCTCAAACAATGAGAAAGTAAGGGACACCAACATCACGCCAAACACAAACCAACAAAACCTGAAAGTGTCTTTCAAGCTAGAATCTTGTTTCCACAGATCACCAACCACAACAATTCCAGTAATGATTGATGAAACAATAATCCAAATCACCAAAACTGGCATGAACTCGTCTAGCGTCATCACTACCTCCAATTCGTGTATGCGTAACGATGGATTTTATCTTATAAGATGAAGTTAAAGCAAACTTACGGGGCGAGATTATCCTCGCCCCACTGGATTCAAGCAGCGACCACTGCCCGAAGTAGATACCAACCAATACAAAGCATCCAGCCGTATATCAAACTAAAATTGAGAGCTGTCACAGAGCTCTCTGGACCATGTCTGTTGACATAACTGGTACAGAAAAATGGTGCCAGTAGTTTGCCACCCAGCCCATCTTTTTTTGTTAAGACAAAAATTGCCAAAGCAATTGGTGCGAAAGACATAAGCGCAAGGAGGTCACTTCCACCAAGCTGCAAGGCAAGCTCGGTCAGACCCAACTGGGCAAGAAAACCGGCCATAACTCCGGCCACCGCATACATGATCGGCATCCAGCTTGTTTCAACTAGACCAAACCGGATGTTTGATGCAAAGTAGTGGTAGACTGCAAACGAAATCATAAGCCCCACTACAGGACCGTGAGTTGGAAATGCCATCACTGGATGATCCAGTGTATTTACGATCGCC
>DBDT01000018.1:0-406 GCA_002293705.1 Candidatus Woesebacteria bacterium UBA925 | reverse complement strand
GATCCAGTGTATTTACGATCGCCAACAAGTAAAAACTGACTGATGTCATAATGCCATGCCTAACTATTTCAGACCTGTCAAAAATGTCGTCAAGCCTGATAAATGCAAACCACCTCAACCACAACGGCACGGTCTTCTGCTCGGTTGACTGAAGCTCCGCTGATGCAACTTGAAAAAACAATGCCAAAGCCACATAGATCAGAATATAATTGCTTTGAAAACCGTAGAACAACGAGGCCAGGATTACGAAAAATATGGTAAAGGATGATACATGGAAGCTCACCCCCAGTCGCCTCCTTATCGGAGAAGCAAACTGAGCCAACAAAAAGATCGCAAACAAAACCACATATGCGACAGTAAACATGACAGCCTCCAGTCTAAGACGATGTTGAATTATCCTATTTAA
>DBDT01000043.1 GCA_002293705.1 Candidatus Woesebacteria bacterium UBA925 | reverse complement strand
GAAAGTAGCATTAGTCCATGACTATATTAAAGATGCTGGGGGGGCTGAGAGAGTTCTTCTTCAGTTAACTAAACTGTTCCCAGAAGCACCCATTTATACATCTTTCTGTGTAAAAGGTTCAGCTGCGCATTCTATGTTTAAGGAATCAAAAATAATTGAAAGCTTTTACGCGCCGATTTTGAAAATTTGGAGGTTGTATAGCCCGCTTAGATTCATGCTTCCAGTTATCTGGGGATCGATGGACCTGTCTGAATATGATTTGGTGATCACTAGTAGTTCAAACTACATAGCGCGCGGTTTCAAAGTTTCACCCAACACCAAAGTGGTTGTTTATTGTCATACTCCACCAAGGTTCTTGTACGGTCTAAAAACTGGCATGGACTGGAGAAAAAATATTGTAATCAGAATTTATGGACATTTAATAGCCCACTTTTTAAGAATCTTTGATTACAAGTCAGCTTCAAAAATAGATCATTGGATTGCAAATTCAGAAAATGTTAAAGGTAGGATATACAAGCATTACAAAAAAGAGTCGAATGTTATTTATCCTCCGTGTAACACCGAAAACATTATTAGTGTTTCAAGAAAATACAAGAAAAAGGATTACTTTTTTATTGCATCAAGGCTTGTTGGTTCAAAAGGGATCAAAGAAGCAATAATTGCTGCAAACAAATTGAAAGCCAGGCTGGTAATTGCTGGTGCAGCAGATGGGTTTACTTTAGTAGAAAAAGATCTAAGAGGTATGGCTGGT
Source organism: Candidatus Woesebacteria bacterium UBA925 (assembly GCA_002293705.1). Lineage (GTDB taxonomy): Bacteria > Patescibacteriota > Microgenomatia > UBA8517 > UBA8517 > UBA925. The sequence goes on along the minus strand of DBDT01000043.1, from coordinate 14,954 downwards.
CCTACAGTAGAGTTTGTGGGTAGAGTATCTGATGACAGGCTCTGGAGGTTGTATTCTGAGGCTGTTGGTTTTATCGCCTTAGCAAAAGACGAAGATTTTGGTATGTCTGTTGTTGAGTCCCAGGCCGCAGGAACGCCTGTTTTGGCATACAAAGGTGGAGGCTTTTTAGAATCTGTTGTTGAAGGGAAAACTGGCTTATTTATTAAGTCTGTTGATGTGGAGGATATTGCAAAAGCTATGGAGAAATTGAGGAGTAAAAAATGGGACAAGAAATTGATTCAGAAAAATTCCTTGAGATTTTCAAATCTAGAATTTAACAAAAATATCAAATCATACCTGAAAAAGGTTATCGTCTGATCCAAACTGTCTCGTCTATTCCAGTTTTTATGACAATCTCCATACCCAATTCTTGTAGTGTTCTTTCAGGAAAGCGCGTGTCTCCTAGTGACAAAAGGACGCCTTTTGAAGGAATCATTTCCGCAAGTATTCCATATTCAACTTGGCTTAGTCCGCTGTTTCTCACTGCCCTTGCCATTACCACAGGGAAATGTGTGGTGTCTTTGATTTCGGCCAGATAATCTTTTATCGAGGTCTTACGCTCATCTACTGTGATCCCTCTTGCTCGTAAGTCATGCAAAACAGCATCCTGTAAAGGTACAAGTTGGTCGACCGTAGTGACTCTGGTTAGTCTTGGCATTAAATTTGCTAAAGCAATTGTCGACATCCCTGAGCCTTAGCCTAAATCTAGCCCAGTCTCCCCGGTATTTAGAGTATTGAGTGTCATTTCGGCTAAATCTCCACCCCGTATTTCGAGTGCATCAATGATGTAACTATTATCAAAGTAAAAGTCTCCCAATGGTGGTCTAGATGCTTTACGTTCTTCTTGGTCCATGTGGTTATATTACCAATATGCATGTAGAATTTAAAACATGCCGGAACTACCAGAAGTAGAATCAATTAGGCTTCAGTTGGAGAACTTTTTAGTTGGTCACAAAATTGAATCAATTAAGGTTATTAATACAAAGATTTTTACTGGTGAAGCAGGTAAGGTGGTTGGATCCTCTTTTGTGTCTGTGAGTCGACTTGGCAAAGTAATTTCAATGAATCTTGATAATGATTACTCACTTGTTGCACATGTCAAAATGACTGGTCAGTTTTTGTACAAGGGTCCAAGACTTAGGCCTGATTCTAAACTTTCCTCTAAAGTTGTTGGTGGTCTTGGAGGTCCTCACACCCATGTAATATTCAACCTCGATCAAGATGCCAAGCTTTACTACAACGATGTAAGGCGGTTTGGTTGGATTAAAGTGCTTACCACATCTGAATCACTGAGCACCGGCTTGGCAGGGAAAATGGGCCCTGAGCCATTTTTGAATCTCGACAAAGAATACTTCAAAAAAAATCTATTAAAAACAAGAAGGCCAATAAAAGTTTTACTCATGGATCAGGAGTTTATTGCAGGAGTGGGAAATATTTATGCAAATGATGCTCTTTGGTTGACTAAACTAAACCCAAAAACACCTTCTAATTTGGTAGGAGATAAGGCGGATTTGCTGTACGAATCCATACATTCAGTGCTAAAAAACGGAATGAAGTATGGTGGTAGCAGTGAAAATAGTTTTGTCACCCCGGATGGTGGGGAGGGTAGCTACCAAAGGCATACCTTGGTCTATGGAAAAAATGGCACAAAGTGTGCAAACTGCGGAACACTGATTGAAAAGTTTATGCTTGGTGGAAGAGGCACTTTTTATTGTCCTTCTTGTCAAAAATAATTAAATCAGTGGTAGATTCTCTTGAAATACAAAACTTTAGGGGTATTGATAAAATTACTATCAAGTTTAGCCCATTAACACTCGTATTTGGTCCAAATGGTAGTGGAAAAACCTCGATTCTTGAATCTATCCGACTAATATCAACTGGAAAAAGCGATAGGGAGTCTTCCAGCTCAGAAATGATTAGTTGGTCTTCAGATATCACCAAGATCAAGCTAAATGCATCAAGTATGGATTTTTCTGAAGTATTGCTTACTTTGACGAAAGGGCACTTGGAGTTCGGCGGAATCCTTAAAAAAACCCCAAAAAAGAGATTGCTTGTAGATGGTATTCCAAAAAGACCAACAGATTTTGTAGGTGGTTTACCAACAGTAATTTTTAGTCCTGATGACATGGATTATTTTTCAAAAGGACCATCAGTTAGAAGGGATGCGGCCGATTCTGTTTTGTCGCAAATTAGTAGCGGATACAGGGCCAATCTTAGTGTCTACTCAAAGGCGCTTACAAGTCGCAACTCCTTGCTAAAAAGAATTAGAGAAGGTAAGTCAAAATTGATGGAGCTTGATTGGTGGGATGATTTGATTGTAAAAAAAGCAGAGGTGGTTGAGAGGGGCAGGAAGAAATGGGTTGAGCATGTAAATCAAAGCAATACTCTTGGAGATTCAAAGTATCGTCTCGACTATCTTGAAAGCAAGCTTAGTATGGAGAGATTGAAAGAATGCCAATCTCGCGAGATAGCATCTGGCACTACCCTGATAGGTCCACACCGGGATGATTTTTGCTTGCACTCCGAGCTTGGTGGTCAAATGAGGATGCTTGAAAAATTTGGGTCTCGCGGACAACAGAGAATGGGTGTTTTGTGGTTAAAGTCTCGAGAAATTGATTTTCTAAGATCATTCAACAAGCAGCCAATACTACTACTTGATGACATAATGAGTGAGCTTGATGATGAGCACCGAGAGGTGGTGTTAGGTTTTACGCAAAGCCTGCAAACCATAGTGACTACATCAGAAACATTTGTCCTTGGTATGTTTGAAGGAAAATCAAACATTGTGAATTTATCTTGAAAGATTATTGTAGTATGATATGTCGTGGAATTTTTTAAACTCGAAGATCTTGCAGACATTTATACCCCAGAAACTAACTCTTCGGGCGAAGACAATGGACAAATTACAATAATTGGGGGTAGTAGTCTTTTTCACGGTGCACCACTTTTATCACTTAAAGCCGCTTGTCGTGTGACCGACATGGTCTTCTTTTCTTCTCCTGAAAAATACTTGGCTAATGTTAGTGAATATATAAAATCACAGATATCAAGCTTTATTTGGGTTGATTTTGAAGAAATAGACTCATACATTTCAAAAAGTGATGCAGTATTGATAGGTCCGGGTTTCATGAGGTACCACACAGAAGAAGGCGAGATGGGTATGGTAGAGGATGAAGTGTTTAAAAAGACTCGAGAAACAACAACTACACTTCTAAAAAATTATCCAAACAAAAAGTGGGTTATAGACGCTGGTAGCTTGCAAACACTAGATGCAAAGGCAATACCATCTGGTGCGATTCTGACTCCAAATAAGAAAGAATTCGAAATGCTGTCAGGTGTAAGCCCTGATGCTGATTTAAAAACAAGAGGCGAACAAGTTTCTAGTTTCGCTTCAAAAACCAATTCTGTGGTTGTTCTAAAGGATTCAGTAACAATTGTTTCCGATGGGGCACGAACAGTTGCTGTTGATGGTGGTAATCCAGGGCTTACAAAAGGTGGCACTGGTGACACCCAGGCAGGTCTAACTGTGGCACTGGCAGCAAAAAACTCAGCATTTTTATCAGCTGCGGCAGCAAGTTATATTATTAAGAAATCTGCTGAGGAGTTGGCAGAAGAAGTTGGTGTTTACTTTAGTTCTGATGACCTAGCTGATCAGGTCCACAAAACCCTATTTGAAAGGGTAAGTGCTGCGAAGGGATTGTAATCACCGCAATTTTTCCGTATATTAAGCCTGCAGATGTACCAGCCGAAGTTCGCATATACAGAAAAAATTGTCTCTCTTCTTCTTGAAATAGAAAGGGTTAGATCTATTTTTGACTTTGTCAAATTTCCCAGTGATTCAATTTTAAACTACCAACTAGAAACCAAGATCGAAAGAGTCTCAAATGGGGTTGCGCTTGATGGCTCATCACTGACAAAATCGCAAGTTAAAATGCTGTTTACAAAAACTGCATTTATTCAACCTACGTCGGAAACCACTGAGGCAAAAAACCTAGCTGATGCATTCACTCTTCTTGGAAATTTTGTTGCCAACTCCCAAGCCATCACAGTCGAATCAATTAAAGAGCTGCATTCAGTGGTTGTGACTGGTCTTGTTCCTATAAACAAGGCTGGTTTGTTCAGGCAAAATCAATTGGTCATTAAAGACCAGGAGGATCCAAGCTTGGTTTATGTTCCACCCGCAGCCATACAGATACCTGTTCTCGTTGAAGAGGTATGTCTATGGCTCTCAAGTGTCAGTGTAAATAACCTTCATCCTGGTATAAAGGCGGCCATAGTCTATTACATCTTTAGTGCAATACATCCATTTGTTGAAGGCAACTCTTCAATTGCCAGAATACTCACGCATTGGGTGCTTGAGAAGGATGGTGCTTCATTAAATTCACTTCTGTCTTTTGAAGAATCTATGGATGACTACCTGGACGATCTACTTGAAGTGTTTTTTAAAATTCACACAGAAGACAATAGGCTTGGAGAGCACGACCTAACAAATTGGATAGAAAAATTTTTAGAGATGCTTTCCAGCTCATATCTTGACACTAGGGTTAATTATGAAGACTTTTTAAGTCCAGCCTCAAAACTTCCAATCAAAGTACCAGAGCAAATCCCGCTCAGCCCAAGGCAAATGAAGATTATTGACTACATCTCTGATAATGGAAGGGTTGTGATGAGGCAAATGAGAGATTTTTTGCCATCAATTTCAGAAGACACTATACTTCGCGACCTGCAACTTCTCGTCAAAAAAGGTATTATTGAAAAAGAGGGGAGCACAAAAAGTGCTTCCTATATACTTAAACAATGATACCTACAGACCCACAGTTTCTTTACATGGTTTTGGTTTTACCTACCCTATTTGGTTTAACTTTGATGGGGGAAGGGCTATATAAGGTTGTCCACTCAGAGTGGAATGGCTTAGTTAGCTTGGTGTTTGGAGTGATATTTATTCTAGTTGTCATCGTAACCTACTTTTTCTTCACCTCATATCTCTCTGCAAAAGCATGAATTTTACAGATTTCACAAAAAGACTCTCTGCCATGGAGGGGGTCACAAGCAGGATCTCTCTTAGGGATGCAGTCTCAACTATAGTGAGCGATGTTTCAGTGGAGGAAGTTGAACAGGCAGTATACCTTTTAACAGGTTGTTTGGGTCCAGTTTACTCAGCGCCTGTTTTTAATTTGGGAGACAAGCTTGTTTTAAAGTCGATTGCCAAAACGGTTGATATCTCCGAAGAGCAAGTGGCGCTTGCTTACCAAAAAAGTGGAGATCTGAGTAAAACTTACCTTAATTTTGCCAAAGACTTTAGTCCTCAGCCAATCTCAATTGGTGTAGTTTTTGAAGAGTTGTTAAGAATTGCTGAACTTTCAGGTGAGGACAGCCAACAGTCAAAAATTGACGCTCTTTCAGATTTACTAGGACGTGTGGATAGGGTGTCCGGTCAATATGTCATAAAAATGGTTCTTGGGAGGTTGAGACTTGGATTTAGTGAAAAGACTGTATTGGATGCTCTAGCACTAAGCTCTGGAAATTTAAGTGAAAAAAAGAAATTATTGCGCTCTTACGAGCTTTTTCCCGACATAGGTAAGTTGGTTAAAAGCGTTAGAACAAAAGGTTTTCACAAAACTATTGAAAACCCAACCCCTGTTTTGGGTACCCCCATACTCCCAATGTTGGCACAAAGATTGGGTGACACCAAAGAGATGATTAAAAAGATGGGTGAGGTGTCAATCGAGCCTAAGTTTGACGGACTTAGGGCCCAGATACACTTTGATCGACAAAGTATGACTGTTAAGGTGTTCACCAGAAACTTAAAAGAAATATCAGCAATGTTTCCTGAGGTGCTTGAGATATTTAATCTAACTGATGCTAAAAATGGAATATTGGATGCTGAAGCTATTGGTGTTAAGGAGGATGAGTTTGCCGATTTCCAAACAACAATGAAAAGAAGAAGAAAACATGGAATTGGTGAAATGAAAAACGATATTCCTTTGAGCTTTCAAGTTTTTGATGTTATGTACTTAAATGGTAGTAGTTTGGTTGATAGTAAGTATTTTGAAAGAAGAAGCATGCTCTCGACGGTTTTTAATAAAAATAAATTGTTTGTTGTTGACGAACACTTAGTGACAACTGAGCCTGGCGACATTCTTTCAATCCACAGAAAGTATAGAGACAGTTCGTTGGAGGGAGTTATTGTCAAAAAAATAGACAGCCTATATGTCTCGGGCAGGCTTGGGTGGAATTGGGTAAAGATGAAAGAAGAGGAGGGTGCTCAGGGCAAGCTTTCAGACACTGTTGATTGTGTGGTGATGGGATTCAGCTATGGTAAAGGAAAAAGGGCTGATCTTGGATTGGGGAAGATATTGGTGGGGGTTGTTGATGGTGGGAAGATTAAATCGATTACCAAGGTTGGCACTGGTTTGACCGACGAGATGTTAACCAGTTTAAGGTCAAGACTTGACGAAATAAAAACGACAAGCATGCCAGAAAACTATGAATGCAGTGATGTTTTGGTTCCAGATGTTTGGGTTTACCCAAAGATTGTTTTGGAAGTTGCAGCTGATGATATAACTATTTCTCCAAACCACACATCTGGATACGCCTTAAGATTCCCTCGCCTTGTGCGTATTAGGGAAGATAAATCATTTGGCGAGGCCACAACACTTGGGGAGATAAAAAAGTTATTTTCATTACAAAAAAATTAAATCATGAAACTTATAGTAGGGCTTGGGAACATTGGCGCCAAATACAAAAACAACAGACACAATGTTGGATTTATGTACTTGGACCAGTTGGGGTTAGAATTTTCTGAAAACAAAAAGCTGAAGTGCTTTATTGCTAAAGATGGTAAGGGGGATGTGTTTGTGAAACCTACCACCATGATGAATGATTCTGGTTTGGCAGTGCAGCTTGTGCTGTCTTACTTTAAGTTGAAGCCAGACTCCATTTGGCTTGTTCATGATGATCTTGATATAAGGCTAGGAAGCTGTAAGGTGCAATTTGGGATAGGTCCCAAGGTTCACAATGGAGTTAACTCGGTTACTGAGAGTATTTCAACTGCCAACTTTTGGAGAGTAAGGATTGGTGTTGATAATAGAGAATTAGGCTCCAAGGAAGTGGGGGAAAGTTATGTTTTGGGGGATTTTTCACTTGAAGAGATACTTAAACTTGAAAAAGTTTTTGCAAACCTAAATAAAGAGTTGGATTTATGAAAAAAATTGGTTCAATTATTCAGAGGCGTGAGCAGCCAGTTGATAAGTATGTTTCCCGAGAGTTTCAGCAGTATGGATATGACCTATCAGTTGAACTTTCTGACCCTGCCCATAAAGCTTTATACATCAAGCTTGCAAAGTCTCACAGGCGGGAGCACCTTGAGGCTGCTCGCAGGTTTGTTTCTGACGCAAGTAATGCTAAAAGTCCAGCGAAATTGTTTATGTGGAAGTTAAAGCAACTTTCAACTGAGTCAAAAAAGAAAACAGAAGGTTGAGAATTGTCTGTCAAAGAAATAGCATATCCTTATGAAGCGAAAACTTCACCACAACTTGGTAAGTTGGCTTGTAGTTGGAAACTTATCTTTGTTTGCAGTTTTATACCTAAGACATCTTCAAGGTGAAGACCCTGTCTCAATTGCACTTGTTTTGGTTGGTATAGTTATTGGCGCAATTCTTCCATTTTTTGACCACTTTATTCATTTCTATTTTGTTTCTCCACACGAGGCAACAAGCCAAAGATTTAAAGTAAAGTTAAAATCAAGAAAATTTATTGATGCCCTGAGTCTGGTTAAGGCAACCAGCGACGAAAGGGAGAGTAGGGTTTTTCACAATCTAACCTTTTTGGTAACAGCACTACTTCTCATGGTATTTGTAGTCACTTCAACTAGAAATCTATTCGGTTGGTCTTTGGTGTTATCTCTTTGGTTTCATCTGGTCAGTTCTCAAACAATAGACATGATGCACAGAAAAAACATCAACAGTTGGATAAGCCCTTTTCATCACAGTGTGAGTCCGAAGAACCAAAAATTGGTATTAGTGTTTCAGTGGTTTATATTCCTGGCTGCAACTCTTCTTTAATTAACACTTCACCTTAGATTTCGATTCGGTATATAGTGAATCTGAGAAGAAAATTAACATAACTAATTATGCGAGTTCTTATGTTTGGTTGGGAGTTTCCGCCACACAATAGCGGAGGCCTTGGAGTAGCCTGTCAAGGCATAGCTCGCGCGCTCAAAAAAAATGGAATTGATGTTTTGTTTGTACTGCCAAAAGCAATTGGTGTTAATGAGGATTTCGAGTTCGACTTCGCTCAGGATGTTTTTTTAGATGTAGTCAACGTAAACAGCATACTTGCAGCCTACCAGAATAGATTGTCTTACCAAACAATTAGGGGTAAGTATGCAGAGAGTATTTATGGGGCCACATTGTTTGATGAAGTTATGAGGTATGGGATAAAAGGTGGTGACATTGCCAAGAGAAATAAATTTGATGTTATACACGCCCATGATTGGTTAAGCTTCCCAGCTGGTGTTACAGCCAAAGAAGTAAGCGGTAAACCCCTTGTTGTTCACATTCATGCAACTGAGTTTGACAGAACTGGTAATGGATTCGTTGATAAAAGAGTCTATGAGGTTGAGAAAATGGGAATGGAGGCGGCCGATCATGTAGTTTCTGTAAGTGAATTCACCAAAAAAATTATAGTAGACAACTACGATATATCTCCAAGCAAAATTTCTGTGGCTCACAACGGAATAGAATCTGATCAAACCCCAATTGCTTCGCCAGACGCATCATTGCTTGAGCTTAAAAAAAACGGATACAGGATTGTACTGTTTGTGGGTAGACTAACTTTGCAAAAGGGACCCGATTACTTCCTGCATGCTGCAAAAAGAATTCTAGACTATGCTCCAAAAACCATATTTGCAATTGCAGGTAGCGGAGACATGGAGCGACAAACCATGGAGCTTTCAGCGTCACTTGGCATTAGTAGGAATGTGTTGTTTTTAGGGTTTTTGAGGGGAGAGGCGCTCTCATCTGTGTATCGGGCTGCCGACATTTTTGTTATGCCATCTGTCAGTGAACCCTTTGGCATAACACCTCTTGAGTCACTTCTTCACGACACCCCTGTTGTTTTGAGTAAGCAGTCTGGCGCAAGTGAGGTTATTTTGCATGCACTAAAGACTGACTTTTGGGACACAGAAGATATGGCTGACAAAATCCTGTCTGTGATTAGATACCCATCCTTGAAGGAAGAGATGGCAAGAAATGGACACAAAGAGGTTGCGCTTCAAACTTGGGACAAAACTGCTCACAAGCTTAAATCTGTTTACTCTAATTTAACCTGATTTCCAGGGTTACTCTGTGTTAGACTTTTTTGATATGGCCTCCGTATGTTTGTACTTCCATGTACACCAGCCTTACAGGATTAAAAAATATAGACACATGTCTATTGGGCATGATTCTGTTTACTTCAATGATGAAAGTTCAACTAGTTTGGACAACAAAGAAATAATTAAAAAGGTTGCAAAAAAGTGCTACATACCTGCAACCACCACACTGATTAATCTACTGGAGAAACATCCTGAATTTAAAGTAAGTTTTAGTATTACTGGGGTGTTGATGGAGCAACTTTCCATGTGGAGCCCGGAATCATTGGATTTATTCAAAAAGGCAGTTAAATCAAAAAGGGTTGAAATAGTCTCTGAAACTTATTATCACTCCCTTGCATTTTTGTACAACAAAGATGAGTTTGTTTCTCAGGTAAATCTTCACAGTAAGCTTGTTAAGCAGATATTTGGACTAAAGCCTAAAGTGTTCAGAAACACTGAGCTAATCTACAGTGATGAGCTGGCTCAGTTTGTAGAAAAAATGGGCTACATTGGGATATTGGCTGAAGGCGCTGATCATATACTTGGTTGGAGAAGTCCAAACTATATATATAAGGCTGCTGGGACTAAAAATTTGGCACTCCTTCTTAAGAATTATCGACTTAGCGATGATATAGCTTTTAGGTTTTCAGAGAGGAGTTGGAGTGAGTGGCCACTTACTGCGCCAAAGTTTGCTAGTTGGGTTAATCAAGTTAATGGAGGTGGTGAGATTGTTAATCTTTTCATGGACTACGAAACCTTGGGCGAGCATCAGTGGGAAGACACAGGTATATTTGAGTTTTTAAAATCAATGCCAAGTGATATCTTGTCTCATCCTGACAATGATTTTGTAACACCTAGTGAGGCTGTGAAGAAATTCAAGAAAGTATCAGAGATATCTGTGCCTCACTATATTTCTTGGGCCGATATGGAGCGAGACCTAACAGCATGGCTGGGCAATCCGATGCAGCATGATGCCTCGCATAGTCTCTACTCTTTGTATGATCAAATAGTGAATACAAAAGATGAGGATTTGTTGTCGGTGTGGCGAAAAATGACCACTAGTGATCACTTTTATTACATGTGTACAAAATGGTTTGCGGATGGTGATGTCCACAAATACTTCAGTCCATACGAATCTCCATATGACGCCTTTAGGTATTTCATGAACGCACTTACTGATCTGAGAATCAGGGTGGAAAGAGACCAAAAATAATATACGATTAAATATGGCAAAGTCATTAGTCTTGGGAAATGGAACTTTAACAGTAGGGTTTGACCGCTTTGCGCAAGTCAAAGATTGCTATTTTGACTATGTAGGTCTTGAAAACCATATGAGTGAGGAGAGCGTGCACAGGGTGGGGGTTTGGGTGGACGGTTCATTTAGCTGGTTTTCAGATGGAACTTGGCAGTTTGAAATCTTGTACGAGGATGAATCAATGATCGGGCGAACCATAGCTAGAAATAATAACCTCCAATTGGAAATAGTGATAACTGATTGTGTTTACAATGAAAAGCCTGTCTTCATTAGGGATTTTTCCATAACAAACAAAGCAGAAAATGACAGAGAGGTGAGACTATTCTTAAACCATGAATTTAGAATGTATGGAGTTAGAAAAGGTGACACTGTTTATTATGATCCCAATAATAAAGCCATTGTTCACTACAAAGGTCGTAGGGTGGCTGTAATTTCAGCCATGGCAGCAGACAGTACTTTTTCAGATTACACCGTTGGCCTTTCGACCATTGAGGGTAGAGAAGGGACTTGGAAAGATGCGGAGGACGGCCATTTGAGTAGAAATAGTATTGAACACGGAACAGTAGATTCAACGATAGGTTGCAAAACCAGTATTCCAAAGGGTGAGTCGGCAACTATTGTTTGCTGGACTGTATTTTCTAAGGATTTGGAAGAGGCTTTGTCTCTTAATGAGTATGTGTCGCGTAGATCCCCTGGCAGGTTGATCGAAACCACCAGAGACTTCTGGAACGCTTGGGTAAACAAAATCCCTTATAACTTCAAAGATTTACCAGAATCAATTGTTTCGCAATTTAAAAAATCTTTATTCATATTAAGAATCCATGTTGGTGAAAATGGTGAAGCAGTGGCTTCAGTTGATGCTGACATGCTTCAATGGGGTAGGGATACTTATACATATGTTTGGCCTCGTGATGGAGCTTATCTTGCAATGGCGTTAGATAGGGCGAACTATTCTGAAGTATCTCGTCGGTTCTTCGATTTTTGTAATGAGGTTATCTCCGAAGATGGGTTTTTTTATCACAAATACAGGCCAGACAAATCCCTTGGAAGCTCTTGGCATGGTTGGGTAGGCGAAGGAGAGTCTATCCAGCTTCCTATCCAAGAAGATGAGACTGCGTTGGTTTTGATCTCGCTTTGGAATCACTATGAAAAAACCAAAGACATCGAATACATAGAAAAAATTTACAATTCGATGATCAAAAAAGCAGGCAATTTCTTGCTTGGTTTTAGAGATGAAAAAGGTTTGCCATTTGCCTCGTATGATCTGTGGGAGATGAAAATGGGGGTGCACACCTTTACAGTTGCCACAGTATATGAAGGATTAAGGTCAGCAGAAAGGTTTGCCGACCTTTTGGGTAAAGATTACGAGGCTGGTGCATATAGAAAGGCAGCTGAAGAGGTTAAGCTTGCGTCAGAGGTTTTATGGAAAGAAAACCTGTCAATTTATGGTAAGAGTAATGGTGACTCTGATCAGGTGGCACCAAGAGATAATGCTGCAGACGCCAGTTCTTTTTATGGAGTTTGGAAGTATAAGCTTTGTAGCGAAGAAAGGGTGGCGATTTTTTATGAAAGCATGGTTTCCAAGCTGCATTGTAGCGAAGGTGCTGGGGGAATACTCAGATTTGAAGATGATGCATACTTTAGGGCTAACCCAGCATCTGTGGGCAACCCCTGGATTATTACCACTGCTTGGCAAGCACAATATTTGATTTCAAAAGCAACTGATCTATCACAGCTTGCTGAGGTAAAAAATATACTTAATTGGATACAGGCAAAGAGTCTTGCATCCGGGATACTACCTGAGCAGTTGGATCCAGTTTCGGCCGCACCTCTTTCTGCAACCCCTCTTGCTTGGAGCCATGCTGAGTTTGTTGTTACTGTTTTAGACTATCTTGAGAAACATAGCGAATTAACCGGTGAGAGTCATCTTCCTGAGATTGAAAAAGCAGAGTAATCAAATCTCCTGTTAGAATAATTTATGCCTGCCCAGGTGCCTACTGTGTTTGTTGTTTTTGGAGCCACTGGTGATCTGATGGAAAAAAAGATCGCACCAGCTCTTTATGGTCTGTTCCAAAATAAAAAACTCCCCCCTTTGATGAAGGTTGTAGGGGTTGGCAGAAGAGATTGGGACAATCTCTCCTTTAGAGAATATATAAGCTCGCTACTAAGAACCAAGTATGATCCTGACACCCCTGAAATTCCTGCTTTTGCATCAATATTTGATTACCACAAAGGTGTATTTGAAGATAAGGGCCTATACTCCTCAATACTTAGTTCAGTTGAAAAAATTGAATCTGACTGGGGAGTTGGCGCCAATATTCTGTATTACCTTGCCGTACCCCCAACTCATTACAAAACAATAGCTCAAAGCTTAAGTGATTCAGGCTTGGTTGGAAAAAACAGAAGAAACTCAGATGGCTACAGTAGGATCATTATTGAAAAACCTTTTGGGTATGACGAGGCAACCCACAAGGAATTGGAATCTTTTTTTGAAGACCTTTTTGACGAGACCCAAATATATAGAATTGATCACTATTTGGGCAAACAGATGTTCCAAAATCTTCTGGCATTCAGATTTTCAAATGCATTGTTTGAAGGTATTTGGTCTTCAAAATACATCAAAAAGATTGAGATTAAGATTTTAGAAAAAGGTGTTGTTGGGGAAAGGGGGCAGTTTTATGATGGGCTTGGTGCATTAAGAGATGTTGGTCAAAACCACATACTTCAAATGCTTTCAATCGTCACCATGGATAAGCCAGCAACTTTTGAGGCTGATTTGGTTAGAAAAGAAAGAGCAAAAATACTTGGGTATCTTCCACAATGCTCTGCTGAAGAGTCTGCCAAGCGAAGCTATAGAGCACAATATGAAACATATAGAAGCGAGCATGATGTTAAGCCTGATAGTCAGACAGAAACTTATTTCAAGATTCTGACAGAATTGTCTCACCCGAGCTGGCAAGGAGTGCCTATCACACTTGAGGCCGGCAAAGGAATGCCAGAGGACAAAAAAGAAATTGTCATTACTTTTAAAGAGCCAATACAAAACATATTAAAAGATTCAGAGTCTGGGGCAAGTACAATGCTTTTTAAGCTCTCACCACAGGAGTCAATTGAGTTTGATCTTTGGTCAAGGGAGGTTGGTTATGAAATGAAGATTGGAAAAAAGAGGTTTAAGTTAAATGAGAGGAAATCTAGCGGAATGCAGTACATTGCAGAGTATGAACATCTGCTTTTAGCAGCTTGCAATGCAGATCAAACCTACTTTGTCTCCAAAGAAGAAACTATCAATGCTTGGAAATTTATAGACCCATTTATTTGTTCATGGGAGTCTGGGTTAGTTCCACTCTCTTCATACAAGGTGGGTGAGACAAAGCCAAGAGAGGAGTCAAAGTCTGCGATATTCTCTGGTCTGCCTTTGGTCAGGGATAGTTACCAAGATAGAAAAATTGGATTAGTGGGACTTGGTAAGATGGGCCAAGCAATTGCCGACAAACTTTCCAAAGCAGGGTGGCAAGTTGAGGCTTGGAATAGATCTAAAAATGAGTATTCTCAAGTTGGAGTAACAAAGCACTCAGATTTGCGTCAAATGATTGAAGCCCTGCCAAGTCCTAAAGTAGTTTGGTTGATGCTTCCATCTGGCGACCCAACATTAAGTGTAGTAAATGAGCTTTTGGGAATATTGTCTGCTGGTGACATTCTGATAAATGGCGCCAATGAACATCCGAACGAAACGGGTAAATTGAAAGAATTGGTTAACTCAAAGAAGGTTGAATATGTTGATGTGGGTGTGAGTGGTGGTCCTGGGGTGGTTTCAGGTATTGGGGGTAGCATTATGGTGGGGGGATCTAAGAATTTGTATGAGTATCTTTGGCCGCTCTACAAGGATTTGGCGCAACTAGGTGGTGTTGTATATTGTGGTCCAGGTGGTGGGCATTTTGTAAAAATGGTCCACAATGGAATAGAGTATGGAATGATGCAAGCATTGGCAGAAGGACTCACAATGCTTCCTCCAGATTTATCAAAAATAGACATCCTAAACTCCTGGATGCACGGATCGGTGGTGGAAGGAAGGTTGGTTGCATTTGCAAAATCTGCTTTTGAAAAGTATGGAGAAAAACTAAATGGTGTAACAGGCAAAGTGGATGCTCTTGGGGAGGGTGAGTGGGCGGCGGAAACAGCGGGTAACATGGGCTCCCCAAACTGGGCAATCAAGGCAGCAGTGGACTTTAGAAAACATAGCCAAAACTCCCCCTCCTTTACTGGTCAGATTCTATCTGGTATAAGCTGTCTCTTATACACATCTCG
>DBDT01000063.1 GCA_002293705.1 Candidatus Woesebacteria bacterium UBA925 | reverse complement strand
GGGTTATGTTGCTTACAAGTCTTTGCAACTTAAAAAAGAAAACTATCTTCCTATTAAAACTTACAGAGAGTTATCAACTGACCCGTTGTCAGCCTTGACAAGTGCCTTGGCAAAAATGGGAGAGGGAGAGGGTGCGTCTATACAGCTAATAATAAGACCAACATCAAGCTCTTGGCAGTCTGAGGGTAGGTCGCATATTTCTGATGTAAAAAAACAAGAAAGTAATCCAGAGAAAGCAAAGTTTGGAACAAACCCTAAGACACTTGAGTCAATTGAGAACAAGATTGGAAAGCCAGGTTTTGAAATATCAATTAGGATAGTTGTTGTCTCAAAAACACTAGAGCAGGCCAAATCACATCTGGAAAACATAACCACATCTTTTTCTCAGTTTGATGGTGAGCAAAATGGATTTAAGGGAAGAAAGGTGTTTAGAAAAGGTGCTTTTGTTGAAGATTTTGTTAACAGGTATATGCCTGCGTTCAATGTTAGGGGAAACAGAATATCTATTTTAAACAGCGAGGAGCTGGCTACGGTTTTTCATTTTCCGAACAAACAAGTAACAACTCCACATATTCATTGGTTGAATGCAAAGTCAGCTCCAGCTCCATCTCAAATACCAAATGAGGGATTGTATCTGGGTAAAAGTAGTTACAGAGGTATAGATAGGTCGGTTTACCTGGGTGATGCTGACAGGCTAAGGCACATCTATATTATTGGAAAAACTGGTACCGGAAAAACTAAGTTCCTACTTGAACTGATGAAGCAAGACATCAAAGCTGGTAAAGGCCTTTGTTTCATGGATCCACATGGTGATGCTGTTGAAGAGCTTTTAGAATTTATCCCACCTGAGAGGGCACAAGATGTGATTTATTTCAGACCATCTGACCTTGATAGGCCTATGGGTATTAACTTGATGGAGGCAAAAACTGAACAAGATAAGCACTTTGTGGCAACAGCAATCATTAACTTGATGTACAAACTTTTTGACCCTTACAAGACTGGTATTGTGGGTCCTAGGTTTGAGCATGCAGTGCGTAATGCGATGTTGACTGTTATGTGCGAGCCGGGGACAACATTTATCGAGGTTATGAGGGTTTTGACCGACCAAAACTACGTTAAAGAACTTCTACCAAAAGTTTCTGACCCTATCGTTAGAAGATATTGGACAGATCAGATTGCTCAAACCAGCGATTTTCACAAATCTGAAGTTTTGGACTACATTACATCCAAGTTTGGTAGGTTTGTCACAAATAAAATGATCAGAAACATTATTGGACAGTCGCAAAGCTCGTTTAACTTTAGAGAAATTATGGACAACCAAAAGATTTTGCTTGTAAATCTATCCAAGGGTGAGATGGGCGAGGAAAACAGCAGCTTTTTAGGTCTACTTTTAGTACCAAGAATTCTTATGGCTGCCATGAGCAGGGCAGACATTCCAGAGGAACAAAGAAAAGAGTTTTATTTGTATGTAGATGAGTTTCAAAATTTTGCTACCCCTGATTTTGCCCAGATACTCTCTGAGGCCAGAAAATACAGATTAGGCTTGATTGTTGCCAACCAGTTTGTTGGTCAAATAGATGATGAGATTAGAAATGCAATCTTTGGAAACGTCGGTACCCTTATTAGCTACAGGGTTGGTGTTCAAGATGCCGGAATCTTGGCCCAGGAATTTAGGCCAGTTTTTGATGCTGACGATCTGCAAAACATTGAAAAGTATCATGTCTATGCTCGCACCTTGGTTGGAAATGAGCCTGTTCCAGCTTTTTCTATGAGCTTGTTTAGAGATCAGTCCGTAATCAAAAAAGAGAGAAATTCTGAAATTGCCAACATTATAAAAGAGATGAGCAGGGTTAGGTTTGGCAGGGATGTGAACTTGGTGGATGCTGAAATTACCAAACGAGCTAGATTGTAGGCTATAATATCCGACAGTCAAAATGGGTCTGTCGTTCAACGGTTAGGACACGTGTCTTATAAACACGTAACGATGGTTCAACTCCATCCAGACCCACCAAATTAAATTATGAACACACAGCAACAGCCAAAAAAGTATCACGAGCTAACTGACCAAGAAAAATTTGAAAAGCTAAGTAAGACCAAGGCGGAAATAGACGAAAAGCTTGTCAACTTGTATAGAAACTTCAGAGGGGTAATACACGAAGACTCATCAAGTGAGATGAAGTACACAACAATTAAAGTATACGAGGCTCAATTGATGTCTATTAATGAAGAGCTTAAAGCACTGTCTGCTTCAATGAAGAAGTCTTAAAGAACTTCTAGTTTTTGCTTTTTGCCACTCTCATTTACTCCGGAGAGTGATAGATATCTTTCAGTGGTTGAGATTCTTTTGTGTCCTACGACTTTTGACAAAAGCATAAGGTCTACACCTCTTCTTACGTTTTCTACTATGAATGTGGTCCTAAGATCGTTCACTGAAAAATGTGGCATTGATGCTTTTTGGAAATATTTGTCGATTGCAGCCCTAATGTTTCTTACAGCCAATGGTTTACCATTTTTGCTGATAAATAAGTGTGTGGCTGATTCAACTTCTGGTCTTGTTGTCATGTAAAGCGCAATTGCAGCAGCAGCTGCGTCATTTAGAGGAATGCTTCTTTGTGGTTGAGTTGCATAAGCCTCGATTACTATCTCGTGAGCCTTGATGTTGCTCAACTTGAGTGCGGCAACCTCAGAAATCCTCATACCTGTCTGCAAAATAAGCTCAATAATAGCTAGAATTCTTGTATCTGTTCTGACATGGTCTCTTAGTGTTCTATATTCATTTTCAGACAAGAAAAGTGGATTGGTGGACTCGATCCTAGGGTGTGAAACATCCTTAGAAATATCTTTGGTGATAATGCCGTTTTGTTTCATCCATCTGAAAAATGTCTTTACTGCATTTAGTTTTCTTGAGACAGACTTAGGGGTATATTTTTGTCCAAGCAAGTAATCCCTGAAGTTTTCAAGGTCTACGGACTTTATTTTTCCAGCCTCAACTCTATCTCTTTCGTAAAGAAAACTAACCAATTGGTCTATGTCTGATCTATAAGCTAGGAGAGTGGCAGGTGATCTCTTTTGAGAAGAGAGGTGTGCCTCGAAAGCTGAAAGCTGTTCGTCGATTTTTTTATTGGATTTAGATGGTTTAGCCATAATCAAACTAGTATTGTAGACTACATAATGCAAAGTGTCAATAATTATGGGACTATGCAGAATTCTTCATCCAGATTACGATGGTAGTAAGCATTAGTCAATATGATTAGCCTAAAAAACTACATGGTCGCCTTTGGATTCCTAATTCTTTTTATGCTTGTTTTTGGGTCTTTGTTCAGAAACATTGGCATTTATCTTGAAACCAGGGAGGATTTGAGGCTAACTGGTGAGAAGGAGATAGCCTTGTCTGTCAAAAAACAAGAGTTGGAAAAAAAGATACAAAAGCAAAACGATGCCTTTGAAATTGAAAAAGAGGCGAGAAAGAGGTTGGGCTTGGGAAGGGAAGGAGAGATTATCTTAAAGCTCCCCCCAGAAGATGAGGTGCGAAGGTTGATTCCAGAAAAATCTGAGGAGAAAAAAGAGGTTAAACCGGTTTGGCTAGACTGGCTTGGTCAGTTGGGGGTGAAATTATAGTAATTAGGGGTTAGAATACAGGTTGATACAAACATGCGGTGTAGTGTACGGCT
>DBDT01000052.1 GCA_002293705.1 Candidatus Woesebacteria bacterium UBA925 | reverse complement strand
AAGGGTTCCCCATTTCCTACTCTTTTGCCAAACACCCTGAGGCATTTCCTTACCTGTTGTCCCAAATGATTGCTGTTGGTGAGGAGACAGGAAAAATGGACGAGGTTCTCTCCAAGGTCTCACACGTTTTTGAAGTTGAAAGTGAGCAGAAAGTTAAAGCTCTTACCTCGGCAATTGAACCAATCATCATGATCCTTCTAGGTCTAGGTGTTGCATTTCTAATTGTTGCTGTTGTTCTGCCAATTTATCAGCTTACAACTGCTTTATAAATTGATTGACAGATTAATAACAAAGCATCAATATGAAATATAAAGATTGGAGGTGAAACCTAGATAGATTTATGAATAATACTAAAACAGGATTAAGATCAGGTTTCACATTGGTCGAACTTCTTATCGTTATCGCAATTTTAGGAACTCTTGCTGTTGTTGTCTTGGTTGCATTAAATCCAGCACAGCAGTTGGCAAGAACTAGAGACGCAGGTCGTGTTTCAACTGTTACACAGTTGGGTCGTGCTGCCGAGGCATTCGCCACAAATCGTAATGGCGTATACCCTGCAGAAAACGCAACCTGGATTTCAGGAACAACAGCTGCCCCAGGACTTCAAAATTCTGGAGAAATAGCAACCGTTCCTGCAGCAATTGCATACTCGATTGCTGGAGTTACTGCTTGTACAACTAACGTTCAAAACGGAGTTTGTTACAACGCTACAACTGCAGGTGGAGGCGGTCCAATTGTTGTTTTCGCTCGACTAGAATCTCAAGCCAATAACAGTAGATGTACAACTGCAGGCCAAGTGGCTTACGTTGTTTACTCTTCTGCGGATGGCCGAGGAGGAACAGTCTGCGCAGCAGCTGAACCAACACCAGGAACTCAAACTTTCCTTCCGTAATCAATTAGTTTGAACAATTAAAGCGCCGAGCAATCGGCGCTTTGTTGTATCATATGGTATGGAGTATTTAGTTTTATTTGTAATTGGTGCCATGATGGGTAGCTTCATGGGGGCAACAGCCTACAGGCAAGTCAAAAAAGTGCCACTCTTTTCTAAAAAAAGATCATTTTGTGACAATTGTAAGACTCAGATAAACTGGTATGACAATATTCCAGTTTTTTCCTACATATTTCTTTCAGGTAGATGTAGAAATTGTGAAACTCAAATACCAAAAAGATACTTTGCAATTGAGATTATTTCAGGATTATGTCTGGCACTGCTTCCTCTAAGTGTGAATTTAGTTTCAAACTCAAATCTTTGGTTTTCCTCTTTAAATACAACCGCTCTATACATTCTTCTTACACCCCTACTTCTTTTTAGTTTGTATCAGTTCTATTTTGATTCGTTGTATATGTATTTGTCTGACTTTGCTTCGTTTGCAATGTTTTTGATTGGCTTTGTGGCACTATCCTACTTCCCCAACGATGTCATTTGGTTGAATTTGTTCACCTCTTTTGTGATGGCATCAGTGTTTCTCCTGTTGCACCTTCTAACCTCAGGCAAAGGAATGGGATTAGGAGATGTTAAGCTAGCTCTTTTCCCTCCCCTGTTTCTTTCAACCAATATCTCAATTCTGTGGTTATTTTTGAGCTTTGTGATTGGAGCACTATATGGCCTACCATTTCTGCTGTCAGGTAAGAAGAAAATGACAGCCAAGATTGCTTTTGGACCTTTTATGATAGTATCTTTTTGGATCTGTCTGGTTTATGGAGACAAGATTTTTTCTATATTGTTTCCTTACCTGTAAGATATACATAAATGCTTAAAAAAATATTTTCAAAAGAAAACTTATTCTTTGCCACTGTTGTTGTTTTGGTAATTGGTGCAACTTACTCAAATCTTGAAGAGTCATACAAAAAAAGCAGAGACATAACTCGTAAAAATGACCTTGGTGATATAGAAAAAAAACTTGGAGATTTCAAAGAAAAAATAGGCTACTATCCGATGGCTACTGAAGATGGAAAGATCTTGGGTTGTGATGGGATTAAAAACCTTTCAGGTGAGTGGATATTCAAGCCCTGTGTATGGGGCAATAACCCAGAAAATAGCCCATTTTTTCCAAGGACTGGCGAGGATCCATACAATCTTGATGGTGTAACTTATGCTTACAGGTCAAACGGGGTTGACTACCAGCTGTTTGCGTATCTTGAGCGGCCGGCCGATCCGGAATATGATGCCCTGGTTGTCAAAAGAAACATCTCATGCGGGTCAGTTATCTGCAATACTGGTCGAACTAACCATATAAGCTATCCAGCCAGCTCTCCCCTTCCATTGCCTTAAGTGTCTCCAATTGTGGTAATCTGAATTAATGAAGAAAGGTTTTACAATACTTGAGCTTCTGGTTGTTGTTGCAATACTAGGTGTTATTGCTTCTTTTGTTGTAGTTAGGATGACAGGTGTTCAAGCTTCAGCTCGTGACTCGCAAAGAATGAGTGACATCAGGCAGTACCAAAACGCCTTAGAGATTTGGTCAAACTCAAATGGAGGGCTTTATCCTGCAGGATCTCCAGCAGTTGATGCCATTTCCCTATGCAGCGGAGGTGGATCACTTTCAGCTTACAGGTGCACCAATGATCCAACGGTTGCCAGTGGTGGTACCCCATACAGATATAGTGCTAATGCTGCCAGAACAGCATATGTTTTGTGGGCGACCCTTGAGAGAAATAATCAAATATTTTATGTTTGTAGTAGTGGAGTTGCAGTAACCCGTTCAGCAACTGGTTGGACTGCTCCAAGTAACGGTGTTTGCCCATAACAATTAACCCTGCCATGAACAAGAAAACAAATAACAACACAAAAGGCTTCACACTTTTAGAGCTTTTGGTTGTAATAGCAGTTGCTGCTGTGCTTGTAACTATTGTCGCCTTTGGATTAACCGGTGCTCGTGAGTCTGCTAGGGATAGTCGAAGAAGAGCTGATTTGGAATCAATACGAGGAGCACTTGAGTTTTATAGGTCTGATTGTGGAAGATATCCCGCCTCAATTACTTTTGGCAGTCCCCTTGTTGGTACTGGTACGCCAGCGCGATGCTCTAGTTCAAACACCTACTTAAGAATTATCCCAACTGATCCCGGAACTGGCAGGACATACCTTTACTCAGTAAATGGAAGTGGGACGACCTACGAATTGTGCGCTTCGCTTGAGAGTGGTGGGACAACTGCTAGCTGTGGAGGCAACTCAACTTGTGGCTCAGGAACATGTAACTACAGAGTCTTAAGCCCATGAAAAAAGCAGGCTTTAGCATAATTGAGATAGTGATTGTGATAGCCATAGTTGGACTATTGGTTGGAGTTGGGGTGCCTGCTGCTCGTGAGTTTAACAGGAGACAAACTGCGAATAACTTTCACAATGAAATGATTGCTGATATTAGAAATCTACAAACTTCAGTCGCTTCCGGGGAAAGAAGTGGTTGTACTGGAAATTTCCTGGGTGGTGAAATTAGTTTTATTCAAACCGCCGGCAGGGTTTCTGCCTACTCTCTTCAAAAAGTTTGCAGTGGAGGGACTGCTGTTGTTTTAAACAAAACTGTGCCTGAGAGTGTGACTGTGACGACCAATAGGGGTACAAATCCTGCAAATATACGATTTTTGCCTTTAGAAAGAGGTACTGATGTTGGTTTGGGTAATCCTTTTATCATTACAACTGCTCCAGTTGGGGCAAACTACTCACTTAGCCTATCTATTACTCAAACAGGTGAAATTGCAGAATAGTATGAAAATCAAAAAAAAGAGTCAGGGCTATACAATTTTAGAAGTTATGATTTCAATAGTAATAGTGGGTATTGTCTTGATTTCTGCAGTTGCTTTGATCACCAGATCCCAAGCCGCGGCAACAAATGCAAGGCAAAAAATAATTGCTACCTCTCTTGCTGAGGAGACGCATGAGTGGCTCAGATCAGAACGCGACCAAGACTGGTCTGGTTTTTTTGCAAGGTCCCTTACTGCAACATGGTGTGCTCAGAGTTTGAATTTTCAATCTGGCACCACTGAAGGTCCTTGCAGTACTAATCAGTTTGTACCTGGAACCAACATGACTCGAGAGATCAGATTTACTCGCTCGGGCCCTGGTCTTTCAAAAGTGGTAGCAACAGTTACTGTCAGTTTTTCTGATAGCCTAGGTCTGCACAGCTCAGAGTCAACCAGTGAGTATACAAATTGGAGAGGAAACAGGTAAAAATGGCACACAAGAACACCAATCTTAAACAAGGCTTTTCTGTAATTGAGCTTTTGGTGGCCATATCGCTTTTTGTTACCTTGTCTGCTGTTTTGATCCAATCTGTAGTTCAATCTCTTGGAACATCGCAAAAAGTGGGTGCTGAGTCTGCTGTGCGTGACAATCTAAATTTTGCAGGAGATGTGTTTGTGCGTAACCTGCGAAATGCCAAGGCAATAACCAGCTCGTGCACAGGCACAGCTTCAAACACTATCTCCTATCAAGATCAAAATTCAGTAGCTGGCTCATTTACTTGTGTCTCTGGTCAATCTGCGTATTTGGGTTCCGGCTCAACCAATGCAAGATTAACAAGCGATGATGTTGTACTAACCACATGCAGAATTACCTGCACTCAATCGGGCACCACCCTCCCCCCTACAGTTGAGCTTGTTTTGGGCGGAAGGTTGGTCACTTCAGAAAGTAGACTTGAAAGTAGCTTGGAGGTAATCAAAAGAGTAACTTTGCGTACATATTGATTTTATCGTCAAAAAATAGAAGACTGGTATATATGAAGAATAAAAATAAATCAGGACAGGCATTGATTTTAGTTATGCTGTCAGTTGCTGTTGTTATGTCTGTTGCAGTTTCTCTGGCTACAAGGACAACTACTGACACCTCTACTGCCAGAAAAGATGAGGAGTCATTAAGAGCTTTCTCTGCAGCTGAGGCTGGGGTTGAAGAGGCACTGTCGCAAGATCTATCTGTTCCCGTAAGGACTGAGCCGCAGCCAACAACTGCTCAAATTGGGACAGGCTCAACAGTCACAACCTCAGTCTCTCAATTTCCAGCAAACCCCAGAAGTTATATTTATCCGTCGGAAATGCTGTCAGGAGATAGTGCAATAGTTTGGTTTGCTTCAAGAGATGCCAGCGGTAACCTAACATGCGGTGGAGGCTCCCCTTGTTTTAGTTCACAAAATGCAAGACTCTGTTTTGGCGAAGTAGGGGCAGCAACACTTCCTGCAGTAGCCCTAACTGTTGTGTACGAGGATTTGCCACCAACTTCAGAGCTTAGAACTGTATCAGCCGCATTCGACCCTGACTCTTCCAGGCGATCTGACAATAATTTTTCTTCAACCGGAGTTGTAACCAATTCATCAGGCGCATGTACAGCACAAACACCATCTGGGCAAAACAGAAGCTTCAGCTCTTACGTTGATTTAGATTTAGTTTCACTTGGTGTTCCAGCGGGGGTCGTGGGTGGTGGAAGATTGAGATTTGCCAGTATCAGAATGCTATACAACAGCAGTCCAACCACATTTGCTTTCACCAATCTTTCTGACGATCTGCCCTCTCAAGGAAGAGTAGTTGATGCACAAGGTGTATCTGGGGACGCCTCAAGAAGAATTCAAGTGTATGCTCTTTACCCTGAAGTACCAAATATGTTTTTGTCAGCTCTTTACTCTCCAACTGGGGTCTGTCTCTTATACACATCTCCGAGCCCACGAGACCGACAGAAATCT
>DBDT01000042.1:25975-30489 GCA_002293705.1 Candidatus Woesebacteria bacterium UBA925 | reverse complement strand
ATTGGGTGATCCTTGGTGATCTCCTCCAAGATGTCGTAAACCTCACTCATCCTTCTCTCAAGCATGTTTTTAGCACTCTTGACGTTAGGGGCAATGCCACGAACAATCATCTCTCTTAAGACGAAAGGCTTAAAGATCTCAAGCGCCATGTCTTTAGGAAGTCCACACTGGTTAAGCTTAAGCTCTGGTCCAACGACGATTACGCTTCGACCTGAGTAGTCAACACGCTTACCCAATAGGTTTTGCCTAAATCTTCCTTGCTTTCCTTTAAGCATGTCGCTTAGAGATCTTAGAGGTTGTTTACCTCTACCTCTTCGAGTTGCTTTCCTTTGAGATGCATCAATCAAAGAATCGACTGATTCTTGAAGCATTCTCTTTTCGTTTCGCAAAATGATTTCAGGTGCACCAAGGCTCATCAAGTGCTTTAGTCTGTTGTTTCTGTTAATAACCCTCCTGTAAAGATCGTTTAGATCGCTTGTTGCAAACCTTCCACCAGACAACTGAACCATAGGTCTTAGATCTGGAGGTAAAACTGGAAGCACCTTGGTAACTACCCAAGTTGGATTAACCCTTCCACTCCTCATTCCATCAATGAGCTTGAGTCTTCTGGTTAACTTGATGTATCTAGTTCCCTTGTTGCCTTTTAGAGATGCAATTTCTTCTCTTAGAGAAACTGACAACTCGTCCAAGTTAAGTGCAGCCAAAGCTTCATTAAGAGCCTCTGCTCCCATGGAAACTGTGACAAATCCTTCAACTCCATAGCTTGAGAGTTTTTCATACTCATCCTCTGACAAGAATCCGAACTTTTTAACCTCTTTAACAATTGAGGTTAGTTTTGCAAACAACTCCTCAGTCTTGTCCAAGGTCATTTTCTCCTCTTCAGCTAGTGATGCCTCTTTCTTCCTGACTTCAAGCTCAACCTCAGACAGGGCTAGGCTTAGTTGATCTTCACCCTTGATTCTGCTTTGTGCTTTAGCTTTTTTAGCCTCACCCTCTTCACGAACAACTTCTTTTCTGCTTTCGTAAGTGGTTTTAATCTCTTCAATCTTTTCACTTCTAATGGTCTCCAAGCTCTTGATAGCATCAGTCCTTCCACCCTCATCGATGCTCATAACAAGGTATCTAGCAAAGTAGACTACTTGCTCAATTGCCCTAGGTGGCAAGTCCAAAAGTAGTGACACTTTGGATGGTGCTCCTTTGAAGAACCAAACGTGCATAACTGGAGCAGATAGGCTGATGTGACCCATTCTCTCTCTTCTGACACGGCTTTCGGTTACCTCAACTCCACATTTGTCACAGATAACTCCTTTGTATCTAATTCTCTTGTATTTTCCACAGTAACATTCCCAATCTTTGGTAGGCCCAAAGATTCTCTCGTCAAAAAGACCATCCTTTTCTGCCTTTAGAGTTCTGTAGTTAATAGTTTCTGGCTTTGTAACCTCTCCTCTTGACCAACCTTTGATCTCCTCAGGTGAGGCTAGTCTAATTGTCAAAGACTTAAAGTCTTCAAGGTTAGATAGAATTGCAAGTGGATCAACAGCAATCTTTTTGTCCAAAGCCTTAAGCTCATCAATTGCGGCATCAGCCTTAGGCTCTGCACCTTCAATTGTTATAGATAGACCCAAAGAGTTAAGCTCTCTAACCAAGACTTTAAAGCTTTCAGGGACTTTTGCCTCTGGAATTGGCTCTCCTTTAATAATTGCTCCAAAAGCCTGTGATCTACCGACAATGTCGTCAGATTTGATAGTTAACATTTCCTGAAGAGTGTGTGCTGCACGATGTGCTTCAAGTGCCCAGACCTCCATTTCTCCTAGTCTCTGTCCACCCATTTGAGCTTTTCCACCCAATGGCTGCTGAGTAACTAGTGAGTATGGACCAGTTGACCTGGCGTGAGTCTTGTCCTCGATCATGTGCTTTAGCTTAAGAACATAACCAACACCAACTACAGTGTCTTCTGCAAATGGCTCACCAGTTCTTCCATCGTAAAGCCTGATCTTTCCTGAAACTGGAAGTCCAGCACTTGCCAGTTCTTTTTCAATTGTGTCTTCATGGACGTTGTCAAAAACTGGTAGCTCACCTTTTTCACCTTTTTCTTGAAGTGCTAGTCCCAAGTGGGCTTCCAAGAGTTGTCCCAAATTCATACGAGCCAAGACTGATAGAGGAGAGATGACCACGTCAACTGGTCTACCATCTGCCATGTAAGGCATGTCGGCGGCTGGCATAATTTTTGCAATAACACCCTTGTTTCCGTGTCTTCCTGATAGTTTGTCTCCAACCATGACCTTTCTAAGTTGAGCTACACGAACAATGACTGTTTTTAGTATTCCAGGCCCTAGGTCATCCTTAAGCTCCTTGGAAAGAACTTGAACATCAACAACAATTCCACCCTCACCATTTGGAACTCTTAGAGATGTGTCCCTAACTTCTCTGGCTTTCTCTCCAAAGATTGCGCGAAGCAATCTCTCTTCAGCATTAAGCTCAGTTTCTCCCTTAGGTGCAATTTTACCTACCAAAATGTCATTTGGTCCGACTTCTGCTCCCAAAACAACTATTCCGTCTTTGCCTAGATTTGCCAACTCTTCCTCTGGAACATTTGGAATATCGTAAGTAAGCTCTTCATTACCAAGCTTAGTTTCAACAACATCTGCTTGATACTCTTTAATGTGAACTGATGTTAGTGAGTCGTCTTTGACAATCCTGTCTGAAACAACCAATGCGTCCTCAAATCCGTAACCCTCAAAGGAAGCGTATGCAACCAAAAGGTTGGTTCCAAGAGCCAATTCGCCCAATTGAGCTGCTGGACCGTCTGCCAACAAGTCACCTTTTTTAACTTTTTGACCAACAACTACTCTAGTCTTTTGGTTGTAGCTGGTGGAGTGAGCTGTTCTTTTGAACTTGCTTAGGTAATAAACAGCCTTGGAATTTGAGTCAAGCATTGATGCTCGACTTAGTTTTGGCTTAGGGCTTGGGCTATCTAGTCTGACTTCAATTCTGTCTCCATCAGCGTAATCTACAACACCATCAAAGTCGCTGATAATAACGTGGCCCATTGCCTTGGCAATCTCTTTTTCAAGTCCAGTTCCTACAACAGGAGACTCAGGAGAGATAAGAGGTACGGCTTGTCCTTGCATGTTACTTCCCATCAAGGCTCGGTTACCCTCATCGTGAGAAAGGAAAGGAATAAGTGCTGCTGATGCACCGAACACCTGTCTTGGAGTTACGTCGATTAAGTCAACCAACTCGACAGATCCTTCGGTAAATGAGTTGTTAAACCTGAAAGCGACACGCTCATCGGTAATAAAACCTTCGTCGTCGATATTGATGTTGCTGTGAGTGATGTGGTAGTCGGCATCATCGTCTGCAGTAAGATAGACAATCTCATCAGTCACTCTCATCATTGTCTTTCCACCTTTTTCAACTTTTTCTACTTTTCTGTATGGAGTTTCCAAAAATCCAAACTCGTTAACTTTGGTGTACAAAGCTAGATAGGTTACAAGACCGATGTTTGGACCCTCAGGGGATTTAACAGGATCAATTCTTCCGTATTGTGAAGCATTAATGTCTCGAATGCTAAAGCTTGCTCTCTCTCGATTAATACCTCCGGGCCCGAGCACAGAAACACGTCTTAGATTATCCACCTCAGCTAGAGGGTTGGTGTTATCAAGAATAGTTGATAGCTGGTTGCTTCTGAAAAATTCATTGATTGATGCAATAAGAGGTCTTGCATTGATAAGTACTTGTGGGAGTGGCTTGTCATCAGCTGAAATCAAGCTCATTTTCTCCTTAACCGATCTTTCAAGCTTAAGTAGGCCTGCTCTAAAAGCATGAGTTGCAACAAGCTCGCCAACTCTTCTGAGTCTTCGATTAGACAAGTGATCAATATCGTCAATTCTGCCTTTTCCGTTTTGTAGTCCAATCAAGTAAGAAATTGTTGCGGCTACATCCTGTCTTGTAAGAATCCAATGCTCTGAGTCATTAGGCACAGTTAGATTGAGCCTCTTGTTTACTTTGTACCTTCCAACTCTTCCGATGTCATATCTTCTTGGGTCTAAAAACAAGCTTTCAAACAAGGCTTGCGCATTATCAATAATTGCTGGCTCTCCTGGTCTTAACTTTCTGTAGATCTCCAAAAGTGCTTCTTCTCTAGTCCTGGTTGGGTCTTTCTCGATAGTCTTTTTGATGTATCTGTGGGTGGTATCGGTGTCTGAATCTTCAAATGCTGCGTAAATGTCGGCATCTGACTCATAACCCATTGCTCTCAAAAGAGTTGTGGCAGCAACTTTTCTTCTCTTGTCGATTCTTGCTGAGATTACGTCATTTTTGCTTACTTCAAATTCCAACCAGCTACCATGCATAGGTCTAACCTCCGCCATGTAAAGCATTCTTCCTGTTGAGTAATCACGAGAACCTGAGAAATATATTCCTGGAGATCTGACTAGCTGATTGATGACAGCTCTTTCAATACCATTGATGATAAATGTTCCTTGAGGAGTCATTTGTGGGATATTTCCCAT
>DBDT01000042.1:11240-25698 GCA_002293705.1 Candidatus Woesebacteria bacterium UBA925 | reverse complement strand
TGTGGGATATTTCCCATAAAGACTTCTTGTTCAACACTTTCACCTGTTCTCTTGTTGATCAAAGTTGCTGTTAGTCTGAAAGGAATGGAGTAGGTTAATCCCTTTTCTTCTGCATACTTTACGCTGATTTGTGGCTCATCCAAAACTGGGTTGGACAAAAGTAGTTGCCAGTTTTTACCAGTAAAGTCATCGATTGGGGAAATCTGAGTAATCTCTTCTGAAATGGCTTGATCCAAAAACTGCTCCCAACTCTCTCTTTGTACCAACGATAGATCTAGTTCTGGAAGATTTTTATCTATTCTGCCGAAGGTCCTTCGAGTTTGTTTGTTTTGCGCCATTTGTTTTATTGTGATAAAGAAGTAGGCGCTTTTAAGGCACCTGTTGCAAATTATACATACATATCATGCCTTGTCAACACTTAGATATGGACCAATTTAAACAAACAGTTGCTAAACCCTACTTATCCTCATTTTAAGGGGATCGTAACGCAGTTACTGTCTAATAGTAATGAAGTGGCAATAATAGTGCAATAGTCAGCAATCAAGATACCTTTTAAACAAATCTATCTTAAGTATCTTTCTATATTAAGGTTGTGTTCAGAAAGAGTTTTGGCAAAATATACTCGACCAGCTGTGTCGTGAATATAGTAGTAATACTCAGTGCTTTCGGGATTCAGTGCTGCTTTGATTGATGCCTCGCCTGGAGATGCAATTGGGGATGGTGGCAAACCTTGGTTGGTATAGGTACTGTATGGATGGACCAGTTTGTAGTCATCAAGATATACAGTTGGCCACCAGTCGGCACAAGAGAAGTTAACCACCCCACCCTTCACACAGGAAAGGTTGGCCAAGGCATACTGAACAGTAGCGTCTGCTTGAATTGGCATACCATCCCTGATCCTATTTTCAAAAACACCAGCAACAATTGCTTTCTCTTCGTTATTTCTAGTCTCCCTCTCAATAATCGATGCAATTATCACAGCTCTTTTTTTCTGGTTCTCATTTTGAAATAGAGATGAGAATTTTTTGTCAAAAGTTGACAACATGAGTTGAACCGAGCGAGCACCATCAAATGTGGCAGGGATCAAATAGGTGTCTGGATACAAATAGCCCTCATGTCCTTCAGAGGCAGCCATAAAATCTGATCTAAACTTGTCAGCTTTTTCGCCAGTCAAGCCAAGTGAGCGTATAAACCTGTCTGGAAGTTGTTCGCGCCTCAAGCCTTCCGGTATGGTTACCCAGAATTCTTCTGGTCCTTTTTGCATAAGAGCAACCAGCTGATCAACAGACAGGTTTTTTGGTAACAAAAACTCTCCTGGAGGAAGACTGCTTTCAAGAGAGTTGACTCTTAAGTAAACCCTAAAGGCTAGCTCACTTTTAATCACCCCTGATTTTTTAAGAAGCTCTGCTATGCCTGAGGCAGCAGTACCTCTTTTTACAAGAACAGTTACAGGCTCAGCTGAAGATGATGGGGCAGTTAGTTGGTTTTGGTACCAAAAAAATCCTCCAGCTAAAGTAGCCAGCAAAAGAAGAACAAGTACAAGTAATGCGATTAAAATTTTTTTCACTTTATTAATCTTTTGAGGAGAGTGTAGAACAGCTCAAATCTCGCTCATCAAAGCTCTTCGATATCTACCTGATTTTTCAAAAAAGACCCTTCCACAACTACAATCCACTCGATTGCCATGTTTTTTGTGAGCTTTTTTCTTTTGAGCAGAGAGCTCTCTACCGCAAGCAACACACCTACCTTGAGACAAAAGCCATGCTTGGATTGGTGCTATTGCGTTTTTGATCATTCAACAATTATAACATCGGATCCTGAAACAAAAGAGTCCAAAATAAGACATGCGGCATAGGCATCCTCCATTGTGTTCCTTTTTTTACGGCTCATTCCATTTTCTATACTAAGTCTTTGTGCTTCACTTGAGCTTAATGTTTCATCAACTAAAAATGTTGGCAAGTTAAGAATAGATTTAACCTTCTTTGCAAACTGTTCAGCCGAACTTTTTTGCACCCCCTCTGGTAGTCCCACCACAACAGCTTCAATTCTGTGATTGACAGAAAGCTCTGAAACAATTTTTTCAAAGTTATCACTTTTATAGACCCCAAGTGGAGCAGTTAACCCTTTCATGGAAAGGGCTACACCATGTTTTGATTTTCCAAAATCTATACCAAGAATGTTTTTTAATCTAAGCTCATCCATAATGGCATTCTAGCAAATTATTACTTTGCACCTCTTAACGGGGTTAGAGTAGCCTCGACAACCAGTCTTCTTGGTCGCCTGGGGTCACCCGGAGGAACACAGGTGATCAGAGAGACGGTTGGTTGAGTTTTGTTTTGAGACAGGACCTCAAGGTTTGTGGGCATAACCTCGTAACTATTTGAAACCACATACTCATAGCGAATCCCATCGTAGTCAAGGTATATCTTGTCGTTCTTTTTTAGAGTTGGGAGTGTGGAAAATATTGAAAGGTAGACCTCAGGATTGTAAAAAGCAGGCAAAACCGAGTGACCAAATATTACTGAATTGCCCATCTTCCCTGGAAGTGCTGTGCCTGGGAACTGGATCAGGGAATCAGCCAAATCCTCACCACCAATTGCAACAGTTGCCTGTCTGATACCCAGTTTGGGGATAGTTAGGGTGTAGTACCCAATCTCAGCTGAAACATCAGTTGAAAGCTCTGGCAACCAAGAGTTTGGGTCTTCTTGTTTTTTTGTTTCAGGAACAGGGGAGAGGTAATCAACAAACTCAGTCTGGCTTTTGATTTCATAGCTTAAAATTGGCATTGTAACTGACGACAAAAGAAGTGCCCCAGAAACAAAACAAATGATGCCAATTAACTTACCTAATCTTTTTTTACCCATCATTGGCTTTTACTAATTGAAACGGAGATCCTGTTTTTTACAAATGGCAAAAACCTAATTGCCTCAGGAAAAGATGGAGTAATTGTAATATCAGCCCTAACAAAACCTGGTATTGATGAGACTATTTCCTGTGCTCTTGTAGTTTTTTTACCAGAAAGGCTTGCAGCCACAGAATCAGGATCAATGTCGGGAAGAAGGTTAGCTGTTAAAGAAATAGAAAGGGCTCGTTTATTTTCCCCTGACACTGATATTGCAGGCTCAACCATCTCAGGTCTAAAACTGTAACCAGATGGGATTTGAGAAGAAAGATATTGAGTGGAAAGTGCGTTAAGTGTTTCACGAGCAATCGAGTAACCAACCGCCGAAACCTCAAGATTTAGACTAAGATTGGCAGCCTCATCTCCAACTTTTCTGTCAAAACTTCTGTTAACAACCGAGGTCACAACAGATTCTGGTATAAACAACAGGTCATCTGAGAGGGATTCTGTAACTTTTTGCCTGACCTTGTCAGTCAACTCTTCAGTAAGCGACTTTTCAAGAGTATCCATGTCTGATTTTGAAACAGCAGTGATTTGACGGCTTAGACCACCTGTAAACCCAGTTTCAACCACGGCATCAATTTCACTTTTGCTAAATCCCCCCACAGAAAGACTATCACCACCAGGCAGATTGTACTCCGCACCAATAGCACTTGCTGTGGCTTTGACAGTAACAGTACCTGGGGTTGTAGGTGACAAGGCTGCAGACACCGAAGCTGACTCGTCTATGGTGAACTTAAGAGAGTTGGGTCCGGTTAAAAGTGCTCCTGCTGGCAGCCTAATTCCACTTGAGGTTCCATTTCTAATAACAACTACTCCAACTGCCCTATCGCCAACAGTCTTGGTGCCCGTTGCTGCTATCGTCTTTTGACCAGAGATTGTCTGGTTTGTTTCGACAACTGGAATTGTCTTGGTGGCTAAATCCAACTGACCCCCAGAGCTTGCAGCAAAGCTCTCCCTAACAGTAAGCGATCTTGGTGAGATTGCCAGATTAACCTCCGCTGAAGGCAAAAAGTACCACGCACCGAAAAGTGCCGCCATGATCAGAATAGGAATCAAAAGAAAAAGCGGGACAGGAAACCTTCTTGCATTACTTTTGTGTATGTGCAGTTTTTCTTCCTGAGCAACTGGTACTACTTTCTTTTTGACTCCAAAACCTGAAAACAACCCTTTGAGTCTTTGTTTGTTGGCAAATGAAGAGTTTTTGGTTGGTTTGTGAAGATTCTCCGATGAGACCTCCTCTTCTTCGACCTCGTCTTCTTGGTCAAGCAACTCTTCAAAGTTCGGCTTAGCTTCAACTGTGCGTATATCTTGGTTGTACACAAATCCAAGTTTTTCGCTTGGCATGTCAATTGGAGACAAGTTCTCATGCTCTTTTGAATCTATCTCGCGCCCCAAAACCTCAAGGTCTTCAACATCCTGGCTGTCAAAATCACCTGATGTTGAGTCCGAGTCTGGAAGGACCACTGATGATATCTCACCCATCTCGCTTGAGGCAGCAACTGAGATAGCAACAAGAAGGTCGCGCGCTGAAAATATCTCAACTTGTGGCGTATGAAGAAATGACACCTGACCTTCTGTGGCTTCTTTCCAGTCAGTGTCAATTAGTATGTCCCTGACGGTGTTTAAAAAGTCTATAGAGTCTCCGTACAATATTACCCTTGAAACTGCCGGGATTGAGTCCGATGTCAACTTGGACAAACCCTTGCCCACCACCATCTGGAGTTCAGATTTTTCTGAAAACTCCCCACCCCACTGACCAGCAGGCTGACCAAGGTGGAATCTGGTTGCAAAAAGCTCACCATTACCACCAGTAAAAAGGAATGCTGAAAGAGAAGCTCCTTCTCTTTGCTTTATATCAAAAGCAATGGCCTCTGATATAACTACAAAGCCGGAAGCTTTGAGGGAGAGTTTCTCGCAAAGCTCTTTCAAAGACACCAAGTGCTCGTGCGAAATTTGACCACCTATTACCCAGTCTGGAGACACTCCAAAAACCACATCCGATGGCTCCCCTGCATCTGCTGGAACACCATCACTACAAGAGGAAAGAGCTTTATCAACAGCATCAGCAAGACTATCTTCGATTTTCTCTTGCCCTCCTATTACACACACAGTAGTTTCCTCGCCAGTCCTTGACCACAAAGAAGCCGACACAGATGATTTGAGGATAAGAAGACTCCAGTAGTATTTGGTTTCCATGGGCAGTTAAATTATTATGATCCAAAAGGAAGTATCTTGGCATAAATTCTTCTAACTCCATTACCAAGTGCCTCCTGCTTCACAATCTTAACATGCCCATGAATTTCCGACAGGCTTTCAACGTGTGGACCACCACATATCTCTAAAGAAACAATGTCATCACCCTCACCCACCTGGTAAACACTAACTATGTCTGGATACTTTTGGCCAAAAAATGCCTTTGCCCCCATTTCAATGGCTTTGTTTTTATCCATCTCCATTCTGACTACTTTCAGTTTTTTCTCGATTGCCTGATTTACATATTCTTCAACCAAGCTAACCTGCTCATCAGTTAACTTTTGGTCAGCTGTAAAGTCAAACCTAAGCCTTTCGGAAGTTATGTTGCTACCTTTTTGCATTACCTTATCTCCAAGCACTTTAAACAAGCCAGCATGAAGAAGGTGAGTTACTGTGTGAAGTGATGTTGTGCTTTTGCTGCTGTCAGCAAGACCACCCTTAAAACTCCCCGCAGATGCCGTTCTTGAAGATTCCTGATGCTTTGCAAAGGCAATCTTGAAATCTTCAAGTTCAAGATTCTCACCTCTTTGCTGCAAAAGTTCAATTGCAATTTCCAAGGGAAAGCCATAAGTCTGGTACATATCAAAAGCTTTCGCACCATCCACCTTGTCCATCTTGGCAAACTCCTTCATGCCTCTCTCTAGAGTCTTTGAAAACTTAAGAACTTCTTCTGAAACTGGCTTTACAGAAAAAGATTCAGAAAGTTCTGAAAAGTATTGCTTTTTATACTCCTCCTCCACTACCTTCAAAGACGCTTCAAACACATCTTGAGATGGTGTTGTCCCCATGATTTCTCTCATTTTTACAACCGACCTTCTTATCAGTCTTCTTAAAACATATCCTTGCGCCTTATTAGAAGGGATAACTCCATATGAGAGTAGAAATACAGCAGCCCTTAAATGGTCCGCAATTATTCTTAAGTTCTTCTGCACCAAAACTTCTTCGTATTTTTTGCCAGTAGTATTTTCAAGTGAAGAGATTATTTTTCTAAAAACATCAATTTTAAAAACGTCTGGATCATTATTGGTTGCTGCAGCCATTCTCTCAAGACCGCCACCAAAGTCTACATTTTTCTGGCTCATCTCAACCAAAGACCCATCAGCTATTTTTTGATACTGCATAAAGACCGAATTACCAATTTCCATGAACCTCCCACAATCACAATTAGGATGACACTTTTCGCCAAATGCACTATCGTGAGCAATTGAATCAAATTCGAAAAATATTTCGCTGTCAGTTCCCCCTATTTCATCAACAGGCATTTGATCAGGAGTACCAGACCTGCTCCACCAATTTTTTTTAGCATCGTAGCTGAAAATGTGGTCTTTACTCACACCAAGTTCCAACCAATATTTTTCACTTTCACTATCAAACGGTATTGAATCATCTCCTTTAAACAAGCTCACATACAATCTCTCTTTTGGAAGACCCAAGCCTTTATCTGGATCGGTTAAAAACTCCCAAACAAAAGCAAGTTGCTCCTTTTTAAAGTAATCACCCAAGCTCCAGTTGCCAAGCATTTCAAAAAAAGTAGTATGCCTGTTGTCGCCAACCTCTTCTATGTCTTGGACCCTGATTGAAGGCTGTGAATCAACCAGTCTTTTTCCTTGAGGATGTGGCTGGCCCATGAGATATGGGACCAAAGGTTGCATTCCACTACTTGTAAAAAGAGTAGTTGCATCACCCTCAAGAACCAATGGGGCAGCGGGAATTAGTGTGTGCTGCTTTGATTGAAAAAAACTGAAGTAACGCTCACGAATCTCGTTGATGGTCATGGGCGATTATATCACGGCTCAAATGAGCCTAAAAAGTCACTGCTTGGATAACTCTATTGTTTTTGTGGTAGTTAAGCCCGACCTTGACCTGGCTACAACCTCCACAGTGGAGCTTGTAGCAGAAACAACAACCTCTTCTTCAAAACTACCATCCTCCAAAACTATGCTTGGTTGAGTATTTATAACAACAGAAGCAGATGGGTCAGTTACGCCTCTTACAATAACAGTGTCACCGCTTACCTGCTGGCCTGAAAGAGGGGAGATGATACTAACAGATGGAGGGGTGTTAAAACTTCTATACTGGTAGGCAAGATAGATAAGTGAAGCAGTGATAACAAAGATTACCAAATAAATGTATTGGGGTAACTTAGGAAGGACGACTCTCCTTTTTCTTTTACTAGAAACCTCAACTCCTGATTCAGGTTTTTTGTAATCCCTCCTTAAAAGAACAACCAAAGTGTCAGCATTTACATTCAAAACATCGGCAATGTTTTTCACAAAACCAATCAATATGGGAAGCTCTGGAAGATCCTCCCACCTTTCAGACTCCAATGCATCCAAAAACTCAACTTTAATTCTTGTTTCTTGAGAAAGATCCAAAAGACTCATCTTCCGAGCTTCCCTGACAATGGTTAGACTTTCACCTATTGGCTTCATGGAAGCTTAGTATAATCAATGTTTAAAAAATTCTACACTGAGTTTGATGATTCATTGTCTGCCCCACCCAAGACTTGCTTTGGATCCTTAATCAAAACCTCTCTTGGCTTACTACCTTCAGCTTGCCCAATCACTCCAGCCTCTTGAAGCTGATCAATTATCCTAGCCGCACGTGAGTAACCAATAGAAAGCTTTCTTTGAAGAAGAGATGCTGAGGCGCGGTCAAATTGGCAGACAATCTCAACAGCCTTAGCAAACATGTCATCAGCATCCTCAACTCCAGCAACATTAACTGACCCTGGCTTGTTGGTTGTTGTAACCTCGTCAGCATATTGTGGATCCATGCCTTGAGACTTAAGGTAATCAACAAGCTTGTTTACATCTTTGTCAGACACAAATGCACCCTGAATTCTTTTTGGTCTTGCCTGGTCTGGTGACAAGTGCAACATGTCCCCTTTACCCAAAAGCTTTTCTGCTCCATAGCTATCAAGGATCACCCTTGAATCAACTTGAGAAGATACTGCAAAGGCAATCCTGTGGGGAACGTTTGCTTTGATTAGACCTGTTAAAACATCAACAGAAGGCCTTTGTGTGGCCAAAACCATGTGGATACCAACAGCACGACTCATCTGTGCAAGCCTTGTGATACAGTCCTCAACTTCAACTGGGGCAAAAAGCATAATATCTGCCAACTCATCAATAAACACAACTATAAATGGCATTGCCTGGAATCCACTCATTTCGTTGTATGATGCGATGTTTCTCACACCAGCTTGAGCAAACAATTTATACCTGCGGTCCATTTCTCCAACCAACCAACGAAGGGCTGAAAGAACTTTGTCAGGCTCCACAATTACCGGAGCCAACAAATGTGGTATACCATTGTAGCCAGTAAGTTCGACTCTTTTAGGGTCAACCAAAATAAGCTTCACTTCAGAAGGGCTTGCTCTAAACAACAAAGTTGTAAGGAAGGTGTTTATACATACGCTCTTACCACTTCCAGTTTGACCTGCAATAAGTACGTGAGGCATTTTGCCAATGTCTGCAATCACGGGCTTGCCTGCAACATCAAGCCCCATTGCAACTGAAAGCTTGCTTCCACTTGCCCGCATTGGGTCAGAGGCAAGCATTCTTCTTAGTGGGACAAACTCTGGCGATTTATTTGGTAGCTCAATACCAACAAGCGATCTACCTGGAATAGGCGCTTCAATACGAATAGCACCAGTTGGTGACTCCAGGGCACGCGCCAAGTCACGATCAAGTGCTGTTATTTTTGACAGCTTGGTTCCAAGAGTTACTTCAATTGCGTACTGAGTAACAGATGGCCCTTGGTTTACCTCAACAACAGAAGCATCAATTCCAAATGAAGAAAGTGTTCGCTCGATAGTATCTGCGTTGACCTTGATGTTGCCCCTGTCAGCTTTGCCTGAGTTGGCATCTGAAAAAAGATCAATTGGTGGATAATTCCACAAAGAGTCTGCACCTTGAGTAGTAATTGGTTTTCCGTCTGGCTTTGATGCAACCTCTGTTTCTTTTTTATTAAACTGTGGGGAACCTCCAAGAATTTTAAGTTCTTTCTTTTGCCCTCCACCACCAAGGCCAAGACTAAGACCAAGCTTTGGTTTGCCAAATAACCCACCGCCTTTTTTGTCTTTCGACAGCGACTTGTCTACTTCTTTTTGGAAAAGTTCATCATCTGAAAGTTCTTCTTTTTCACCCGCACCTGCTCTTGAAAATAGCTGATCCAAAGAAACATTAAGCATGATAAGTATTCCTGCAACACTTAGAATCAGTAGCATAAAAAATGCGCCAACTGGTGAAAGTAGCGCGGCAACACTCTCTCCAGCCGATGAGCCAAAATCACCCGATCCGGTAAGTGCCATTATTGAAAGAAAAGCTAATGTGGAGCCAATCACCACATGCGCCCTCCCTAATACAGCCTTGTGCTTACCAATAGAAAAGCCAGCCGAGAGGAGAATAAATGGGAGAAACAAGGCAGTCCAACCAACATATGACAGTAGGGCATCATTTAGATTAATAAGTACACTTCCTTGTCTTGAAAATGAAATAAGGGTGAGGACTGAACCAGACCAAAACAGAAGCTGCAACAAAGACTTAACCAAAGCTGGATTAAAGGATGGCTCCTTTGAACCTGATGATTCTACGGAATCATCTTTTTTCTTTCCTTTTATTTTTTTTCTTTTTCTAGCCACGACTCAGGCTACATCAGGAGAATAACTATATCAAGATTCTAAGACCCAGAGTCTTTTCCCCAGCTCGGATTGATTTCGGCAAACGAGCTAAAAAAAGCGCGCTTTGCATCTTCAAATCTTGCCTTAAAACTTGCTGACCCCTTTTGGCCAACACCCATTTTCAAAAACTCATCTGCTAAATCAACTAGTCTTAGTAAACTGGAGTTGTAAACACTAAAGCTCGCCATTTTGTCGGCGCTTGGGTCATCAAGTGTATATCTCACGCCTCTGTTTAGATAATCTTCGTACTGCTCTCTAGCAAAATGGCATGCGACTTCCAGGTTTGTATATTCCATGCCTTCAGGGCAATTCGGATCCAGAACCCCATCCTTACTATCCAGTACAATCTCTAATGCATCGCATATCCACTCAGGTTGAGTGCAATATTTTGACAAAACCTCGGCAGGTGCTAGCGGTGCTTCTGAAACATCTGCGTCAAGATCTGTAAAGCCTGATATATTTCTAAGAAAATCTGGCTCATCCACTACAGTTGGGATATGATTTTTAATCAAACCCTTTATATAGCGAATTTCTTTTTGCAGTTCTTCGTTTGGATCAGACCACATCTGATTCATTAACATGTCCAGTGACTTGCTTAGCCCTTCCAAATCATCAGGGTCATACTTTTGCCTCAAAGCCGCATCAATCTTTTCTTCTGAAGTCATTGCACCACCTGATAAGTCAACCGATGTGTTATTGCCATAAGTTCTTGTAAGATCTGGGGCAGGGCTACTGCTTTTATCTTTAGATTCTTTT
Organism: Candidatus Woesebacteria bacterium UBA925; assembly: GCA_002293705.1. Taxonomy (GTDB): domain Bacteria; phylum Patescibacteriota; class Microgenomatia; order UBA8517; family UBA8517; genus UBA925. The sequence continues at coordinate 15,100 of DBDT01000042.1, read as the reverse complement.
ACCTCGGTTTGACCTTCTTCGTTTGATTGGACTGGATATGAATCAGGTTGCATTCCAAAGTTTGATTCTGCAGTCCTTCTTCTTTCCTCCAGCCTAGCCCGTTGATCGGGAGTAAGTTGTTCCCAGTACATATCTTTTGAGAGCTTCTTGCCAGCAATAAGCTCTGCCTCTTTAAGCACTTGTTGATCTAGTAGCTCTTGTGGGGATTTTTCTCGTCTAAAAATACTAGTTATTTTGTCTTTGAAGCTTTTATTTTGGTTTTCTCCAGTCGGCTCCATCATTTGTTTAGTTTACTCTTCTACAACAACAGGTAGTACCATTGGTCTTCTGCCAGTTTGCTCGTAAAAGTGCTTTTCCAAAAAGTCGACCGATTCTCTTTTGGCAACTGCAGGGTTAATAATTCTCTTTTTGGAAAGATATTTACCCAAAGCTCTTGATGAATCCTCCAAAAGATTCTTTCTTTTCTTCTCAAAAACAAATCCCCTGCTTATGATTTCTGGGTCCCCAACAACTTGCTTGATTGCAGTATCAAAAGTGATGACAATTATTGCAATTCCATCAGTTGCCAGTATTTGCCTGTCTCTTAATACAACCTGCCCAACATCTCCAACATCCAGACCGTCAACCAAGACCTCTTTTACTGGGAACTTTTCTCCTTTTTTGCTTTGGCCTTTTTCAAACTCCACACTCTCTCCAGCCACTAGCTCTAAAACTTCATTTGGCTTTTTGCCCATGTCAATTGCAATTGCACTATATGCCCTCATATGTCTAATTGTTCCACCAATTGGGATAACATACTTAGGTCTAACAACACCCATCAAAAACTTGATATCCTCCTGGCAGCCATGGCCTGACACATGCAGATCCTCCTGCATGTCGTAGTAGTGGACATCAACATCAGCCTCCAAAAGACGATCGACCAAAAAGTCTACATTTTGCTTTGCCCCTGGAGGCGCTGGGTCTGCAGAGAAAACAACTGTGTCTGCAGAAGAGACAGAGAGTTGGTCGTGCTCGCCCATGGCAACACGGTAAAGAGCACTTCCTGGTTGACCATAGGCACCACCAATTATGTAAACCACTTTATCTTTTGGAAGTTTTAGCGCTTCGTTCATATTGGCAACTTGGTTACTACTAAACTTCATCAAGCCAAGTTTTTTAGCTATCTCAGTTTTTCTAATAATTGACCTACCAACAAAACACACCTTTCTTCCTGAAGCAGTTGCAGCAGTTATAGCCTGTTGCATTCTGCTTATGTTGCTGCTGATTGTTGAAAAATAAATCAATCCTTTGCTGTCTGCAACTATCTTGTTGATTATCGCCTCTATGGCTTTCTCGCTTTGTGTGTGACCAGGAGAGGTGGATCCTAGTGCATCTGACGCCATTGCCAAAACCCCACTTGAAGCAAGCATGGCAACCTTTGCAAGATCAAAGGGCTTACCATCAACCGGAGTCCAATCAAACTTGTAATCAGGAACATGAAACATCTTGCCTTCTTTGGTGTCAATGCAAAGACCACAAGCATCAGGGACCGAGTGAGAGACTCTAAATGGGGTGATGGTAAAAGAACCAATTGTCAAAACATCGTGGTCTGGATTAAAAACCCTCAAATCTTGGCCTTTCATTTTATAGTCCATCAACTTGTCATTGATAAAGCCAATGGTTAAAGGTGCGCCGTAAACTGGAACCTTAAACTCCTTAAGAAGAAACGGGATTGCACCAAGATGGTCTTCGTGACCATGAGTTACAACAACAGCCTTTAGTTTGTGGGCGTTTTTTCGAACGTAAGTAAAGTCTGGGATAACAAGGTCAACACCATACATGTCAGCCTCTGGAAAGCCAACGCCACAATCAATCATTACCATCTCGTCACCATATTCATAGATGTAACAATTCTCAGTAACTGATGTTGTACCAGAGAGGGCTAAAAACTTTAATGGAGTACTCATTTGATCTAGTTTAACAGGTAAGAAGCTAAATTGTGACAGGCAGCTTTAGTATTACCATTGTGGCAAGAACTGTTTCACATTGTCATGGGTGATGTGAAACTGGGTACCCTTGCCTTCTACCACCATCTTAGCTACTTTCCTGACCACCCCTTGAACAGTTCTATCAAGTGTACGAATTCCAGCATCATACCCGAGTGGCCTGGCTATACTCATCCACACATCATCATCAAAAGTTATTGCATTTTCTGGAAGAGCTGACTCTTTCAAGACCTTAGGAAGGATGTATTTTTGGGCGATTACAATCTTCTCCTCGTCAGAATAGCTAGGCATTGTAATTGGCTCAAGTCTATCCATGACTGCTGTGGCGATGTTGGTAGTGTTGTTGGCTGTTGCAATAAATAGCGACTGCGACAGATCAATCGGGTAATCAATGTAGTGGTCAACAAAAGCATGATTTTGCTCTGGATCTAGTAGCTCAACCAAAACACCCATGATTGCTCCACGGCCAGCATCGGTCACACGATCAATCTCGTCCAAAAGTATAATGGGGTTTCTGGTCTGGGCTACTCTAAGAGCCTTAATAATTTTCCCAGGCTCTGCTTCTGGGTTTACCTTTGATTGTCCTCTTAAGTCCATAGGGTCACCCATACCTCCAAAGGGAATACGAACAAACTCGCGACCAATTGCCCCAGCAACAGACTTGGCCATGGTCGTCTTTCCAGTTCCAACAAGCCCTACAAACAAGAGGATTGGAGATCTTTGTGCCACATTTCCACCACTTTCCATAACCATCTTCATTACAGACAAATATTCAAGAATTCTCTCTTTCAGTGGTTCTAGTCCGTAGTGGTGACTATCCAAAACCTCCTTTGCCTTTACCAAATCAAGCTTGTCAGCACTAGTTTTGTTCCAGGGAATTGAAGAGATCCATTCAACATACCTATTCATACGATCAAGCTCGGGAAGAAATGTAGGTGAATTAGTTAATGCTCCAAGTTGAGATACACGAGCTTGCACACCCTCTTTCAAGTCTTGAGGAATATCTGCCTTTCCCAGTTTTTCAATTATCTGGTTTAACAGTGAACCGACTATTTGTTGATTATCCATAAGTAATGATATGCAGAAACTAGAAGCATAAGCAAGGAATAATATGTTTTTACTTTTGCTTTTACTTTTACACACAACTACTTGCTGCTACATACCACTAGTAATACTTACCCACTACTTCTCTGGCTTTGCAAAAGAGTACTTTTGTTTCAAGAAGTAGAGAAATATTGAGGGCAGTGGTTACTCCACAATGAACTCTGCGTAGTTACAAACTCCTTTGTGCTCTCCACGGTCATCACAGTCTAGTGAGCCATCTACATACCAGGTAAATATTCCATTTGATGGAACAGTTACTTTTCCTAGATATCTAAGAGGTGTTCCAGGTGGAAGCTCTGGTACTGAAAGGGTTGCAACTCTGACATTGTTGATGAAAACATCTGCAGTTTGTCCTGGTTCATAGTAAGTTGAAAGGTTTTCAACAAATACTGCACCTGATGGGGTTACTTTGAATCTGTAAAGGTCACAGTTCCAAGCACCAGCTCTTCTGATACCTGATCCACCTTGTGCTGCAAAGACTGCAACAACTAGTGCTGCAAGAAGAGAAAGGAGGATTAGAATAGCTGCTACATTTACTCCTTTTTTCTTGGATACTTTTTTGAATACTGCTTTTGTTGATTTGGTTTTTGCTTTTGTTGCCATATGTATGATTTAGTGTTTTTCTTTGTTTTGTTTTTTCTTCTTTTTTTTAGAATACTCTACCTTCTGACCATGGTAGACAGACATTGCCTGATGATCTTACTAGGCAGTATCTAAATCTACACTGGTATACACCTCTAAGAGTAGTTGCAAATTGAGAGAATACTGGAT
>DBDT01000042.1:660-10870 GCA_002293705.1 Candidatus Woesebacteria bacterium UBA925 | reverse complement strand
AATGAGCTGACAACTGATGCAGGTACTACTGGCATGCTGCAGGCCATACTCTTGGTGGTGGAAGGAGCTCCTCCTCCAACTACATCACACTTTGCTCCTGGGTAACACTGCAAGGATGCAGGAGTTGGCGTAGGTGTTGGTACTGGTGTAGCGGTTGGTGTAGGAGTAGATGCTGCTACTACTGTTACATTAAAGGTCTTTCTACACCTTAGGATTTCATAACCTGCAAAGGTGTCAGTTGATCTAAGTTCAAAGGTGTTTTGACCTACTGCTAGTCCTCTGATGGTTGCTGTTCTGTATTCATATTTGTTGTCAAGCTGTAGAGAGCTTGCACCAAAAGAGCTTGGGGTGACTGATGATGTGGTGGCAAGACCACTTGACCTTACTACATTGAGTCTACTAAAGCTTCCTTGCTTCATTCTAAAACTTACTGTTGCAGTTTGTCCTACATTAAGAGTGAATGCATTTGGGGTAATGGCCAAAGCAGTACAAATGTCCCACTGATTACCACCACTTCCACCACATCTGTTTGAGACAAAGTTTCCACCACAGTTGATACAAGAGGCAGATGATCCACATTCATTTCTGCTTTTGGTTTCAGTAGTACAACAACCATTTGGACAACCAGCTGCTGCTGCTCCACCTTGTCCACAATTTGCAGATGCGGTTCCATCATCATTTGGGACACAACATGTCCATCCTGCTGTTTGTGCATTCAAGGTTGACGAGAAGATGAAAGAAGAAATAGTTAGAATACCTAAGGTGAATATAAAGGCAGATAGTCTTTTCATACAATCAATTTAAATTTGATAATGTAAGACTATTGTTTTTGAAATACACCTGTCAATACCCTTTAGTATATTGGTTGGTGGTTGAGGGAGAAATTGGTGGATTATCTTTCAAATCTGTTACCGTTTTCAGAGGGAACTAGTCTACTTGTTGGAAAATGTGGTCCACCATCATTCCTGTCTCTCCTAACTCCTCTTGGCCTGTCTGAACCAAACCTTCTCTCTCTTGGACCTCTGCTTGATAGTTGTGGTCTTCTTCCTCCACCATTTCTGTCTCCTCTATCTCTTGATCCAAATCGTGCTCCTCCTCCATTTTCTCTTGCTTCTCTTTTTTGTTCATCGTAAGCAGGATCCAAAACCATCGACAGATTAAGTCTTCCCATTTGATCAATCTCTTTGACTCTTACAGTAACCGACTGACCTTCGGTCACAACGTCAGCAGCATCAGAGACATACTCGGTGGACATATCAGAGACATGCACCATTCCTTCTTTTCCAGGAAGAATTTCGACAAATGCTCCAAAGCTTTGGACTCTTTTGACGACTCCTTCAAAGATCTGACCGGCTTCTGGGTCTTGAGTGATTCCCTGCACCATGGATACAGCCTTATCAACAACTTCATTATTGGCTCCTGAAATAGTGACTGTTCCATCGTCTGAAACATTAACCTGAGCTCCTGAGTCAGCGATGATCTTTTTAATAACTTTTCCGCTAGGTCCGATAAGCTCACCAATCTTCTCCACATCGATATTGATGCTTTTAACCTTAGGGGCTAGTTTGGAAACTTCTGCTCTTGGCTCGGAAATGGTTGTAAGCATGTGAGATAGAATGTGTGCTCTTCCTTCGTGTGCTTGCTTCATGGCCTTTCTAAGCAGTGCAGGGGTTAGAGCCAAGGTCTTCACATCAAGCTGCAAAGCAGTGATTCCTTCGGTTGTTCCGGCAACCTTAAAGTCCATGTCTCCATTGAAATCTTCAATTCCTGCAATGTCAGTCATGATTGCAGTTTTGTCTCCTTCAACGATAACTCCCATTGCTACTCCTGAAACTGGTGCTGCAATTGGTACACCCGCATCCATTAGAGCAAGAGTAGATCCACAAGTTGAAGCCATAGAAGTGCTTCCGTTTGAGCTTAACACCTCACTAACAATCTGAATTGTGTATGGGAATTGCTCTTGTGATGGAATGACAGCTTCCAAAGCTCTTTCGGCTAGTGCGCCGTGACCAATTTCTCTTCTGCTTGGTGAGCCAACTCTCCCCACCTCACCGGTTGAAAAAGGAGGCATTATGTAGTGGTGAATATAATGCTTTTCGCTCTCACCTTCAGCTGATTCAAGTAGCTGACTCATATCGGTTGACCCCAAGGTGGCAACGCTAACAACTTGAGTAGCTCCTCTTTGGAATAGTGCTGATCCATGTGTTCTTGGAAGAAGTCCAACCATTGAACTTAGTGGTCGTACTTGCTCAAGAGACCTACCATCTGGCCTTACACCTTTAAGGATGTTGCCCCTAATGTGATCTTTTTTGAGGTTGTCAACAATTTCAACTGCTTCCTTTGCTGATTCTTCTCCAACTGCTTCTGCTACTGCAGCCACCAACTCATCCCATTCCTCACTCTTACCTTCTTTTTTAGCCATGTTTTCAATAACTTTCTCAAGTTTTCCATCAACAAGCTTAACTACCTGCTTTTTAAGATCTTCGTTTACCAAAGATTTTTCAACTACTTCTTTCTTGTTACCGATTTTTTCAGCAAAAGAGCTGATTGCAGCAATAACTTTTTTAGCTTCTTCAAAACCGAAGTCGATTCCACCAAGGACAATTTCATCTGGTACTTGCTTGGCCCCTGCCTCAATCATGATTATTGCTTCTGAGGTGCATGAAACCACCAAATCTAAGTTAGATTCTTTTGCTTGCTCGGTGGTTGGATATAAAACGTACTCTCCATTAATGTAGCCGACTGAAACAACAGCAACTGGTCCTGCCCATGGAAGAGTAGATGCGGATAGTGCTGCTGAAGCAGCTATTGAGGCAACCATTGCTGGATCATTGACCATGTCTACTGAAAGAACAGTTGTAATTACTTGAACTTCTTTTTTGTAAGTTTTAGGGAACAATGGTCTGATTGACCTATCAACCAATCTACCCTTGAGGATGTCAGCATCTGCTGGCTTACCATCTCTTTTAATCCATCTTGATCCTTTAATTCTGCCTCCTGCATACAATCTTTCTTGGTATTCAACTGAAAGAGGGAAGTAATCTAGTTCAGTTTTGAGTGGAGCGGATGTGACGGTTGCCAAAACAACTGTTTCACCGTAAGTTGCCAAGATAGACAGGTCTGCTTGTGGAGCTAACACGCCTGTTTCAAAAGTTAGGTTTCTTCCTGCTATTTCAAAATCTTGTTTAATTGTTTTATCTTTGTTTGACATCAATATTACTTAATAGAAAGGTCTGCTCTTAATTTTTCAAACCTTTCACGATCATGTTTGGAGAGATAGGCTAGAAGCCTTCTCCTTTTGGCTACCATAGATAGCAACCCTCTTCTAGAGTGGGTGTCCTTGTTGTGGTCTTTAAGGTGAGCTGCAAGAGATTCAATTTGAGCGGTAAGAAGAGCAACCTGAACCTCAGGTGATCCGGTGTCGCCTTTTTCTCTTGCGAACTTTTTGATTATGTCTAGTTTTTGGTCTCTAGTTAATGCCATATTGTTAATTTAGGTGAATTCCCAGAAAAGGGTGAGGGCATCTCTCAACTCCTCCGAGAAGTCATCGATAGGTGAGTATACCAGCCTCAGTTGGGCAATACAAGGGTGGCGCTTAATTTGACCCCCCTTTAAATATCTTGGGCTGCATCCAGTCTGCAGGTGGGGTGCTGTTGGAAACAGAATTCCCCACAGGTGTTTGCTGTTTTTGCTGAACCCTCTCTCTTCTGGCTCCTTTTTCAAGAAGCTTTGCTGAGACCGAGAAAGTGTTTGAACTAACCGAAGAAGAGGTGAAATTCCTAGTGGCATCAACAATACCCGAGAACAGATTGGTTGCAACATCGGTGTTCATCTTGACCGAAGCATCCATTGCTTGGGTGGCCAAGAGCTCTGATATTGAAGATGTTTGTTGGGCCAACTCTTCAAAAACCCTACTTGAGTCAAGATTAAAGTTACTAATACCAAAATGCACTAACCTTGTATTGGCAAAGGCTGGATCAGAAAGCTTTGGAAAGTGGTTCTGATTAGCCCCTCCAATAAGCACAATAGTGTCTGGGTTAATAGCTTCAAGTTCAGTAACTATTTGGTCCTTGCTTGGTGCGGTTGACCCAGGTTGGAGATAGACCAAAAGTCTCATTTCTCCTTGTTCGATATCATAGCTTACTTTTTGAATGCTCTCGGCCGGATATCCTGCAAACCTTACAACAACACTTCCTGAGCCTAAATCATTTTTGACCAAGTCGACCCCTACCAACCTATTAAACTCAACAAGCATAGGAGAGTCGCTTTGAATGGTTGACTGGGCTCGGTCCTGTACCATAAGGGAAAGTGAGGTTGCAACAGCAACCTGATCAAAATATGGGTTTTTGGGAAGCATTATTAAAATGCTTTTTGAGTTTTGGAGTTCAGTAAAGATGTTCTTCATTGCTTTTTGATTGCAACTAACAAATCACCAGGCTCAAATTCTGTTTGTGGTTCAAGGATTATACCACACTCCTGACCTTCCTTGGCCTCCTTGATTTCATCCTTATACTTTCTCATTGAGACAACTTTAACTTGTTTTTCACTGTCTGCTCCGAACAACACCAAAGTGTCTTTTATAACTATTTTTCCAGAAAGAATTTTAACTCCAGCAACTTTTTTGTTCTCATATGGGAAGGTGGCAAGAACCTGAGCCTTACCGGTGATTATCGTGTCCCCCTCTCTGACTATTTTTTCCAATTTGTCCAAAAGCTCATAGATGATTTTAAAACTCATAATAGAAACACCTTCGCTTTCAGCCAGTTTAATTGTCGAATTTTGAGCCTTAACTTCAAAGCAAACAATTTTTGCTGATGTTGTTTTTGCCAAAAACACATCATTTTCAGTCACATCCCCAACTGATGAAGCCTGAAGATATACTCCTTCTGGCAATGAGGCAGAAATTGCCTCAAGGGAGCCCTGGGTAGAGCTTTTTAAAATAATTTTTAGCCTAATTTCTGAGTCTGACTCTTTCTGCTCAACCCCTGTGGCAGAATTTTTTTCTTTAATCGCGCTTGAGTGTAATTCAGAAGTCATTTGTGAACCCACCTCAGGCAAGAAAGAGAATCCCAAAACTAATGCCCCCATTCCGGCAGGCACTTCTTTGCTCTTTTTTCCGGAGCTGTCCTCAAGAGCTCTGACTTTGACTTCTTTACCTTCGCAGTAAAGCGTGTCTCCAACTCTTAATACTCCTTCGTGGATAACAACAGTGACAACTACCCCTTCGCGAGCCTTGTTAGTCTCAACAACAACACAATTAAGGGGAGATTGTGGATCAAAAGTTGTGTCGTTGACATCAGAAAGAATGAGGATAGTTTCCAAAAGAAGGTCAATTCCCTGACCTGTTTTAGCAGAAAGCTCGATACATGGAGTTTGCCCACCTTGACTATCAAACTGCACACCAAGACCCATTAGTTGTGATCTAACAAGGTCTGGGTTTCCCGAAACCACATCGCTTTTTGTGATGGCCACAATAAAGGGAACTTGGGAATTTTGAATGACACTTAATGCCTCCTTGGTCTGAGGCATAACCCCGTCATCGCTTGCCACAACCAAAATTGCCACGTCAGCCACCTTGGCACCTCTAGCTCGCATAGATGAAAAGGCTGCGTGTCCTGGGGTGTCTATGAAAGTTATTGCCCCTGAAGGTGTTTCGACAGTTGAGGCTCCAATTGATTGAGTAATTCCGCCAGCTTCACCAGCTGCAACAGAGGAGCTTCTTATTTTATCAAGAAGAGTGGTCTTACCATGATCTACATGGCCCAAAACTGTGACTATCGGTGGTCTTTTTTGCTTCATTAGTAATTGCTGTCTTTTCCATGAACAACTTTTTAGTTGGTCTGGCTTTCTTGGGCTACTTCGGAAGTTTGAGAGGCTTCTTGTGGCCCAGCTTCAGTCTCAGATTTAGCTTCAGATTCTACTGCCTCTTCAACACCTGTGCCATCTCCTTGTACTTCAATTCGATAACCAGTCAACTTACTTGCAAGTCTAACGTTTTGACCTTCTTTACCGATGGCAAGAGACAGCTCGCTGTCCGCAACAGTTACATGTGCAATCATTTGCTCTTCATCAAACTTAAGAGAAAGCACATTAACTGGGGCTAAAGTTGCCTTCAAAAACTCTTCTTTGCTCTCAAGGAAAGGAATAATATCAATCCTTTCTCCACCAAGCTCGTTTGTCACAGCCTGAACCCTGACACCTTTTTGGCCTACACAGCTTCCTACTGGGTCAACCCCCTGCTGAGATGAATAGACTGATATTTTAGTTCTAATTCCAGGCTCCCTGGCAATTGACTTAATCTCAACAGCTCCTGATCCAATCTCTGGAACTTCTCTTGCAAATACTTTTTTAACAAATTCTGGATCAGCTCGAGAGAGAATTATGTTCTTTCTGATGGTGTCGTCGACAGCCTTAAGTAAAAAGGTCATCCTAGCTCCAGGGTTTAGCCTCTCAGAAGGAACTCTTTCCTCTGCAGGCATAATTGCCTCAGCGCGACCTAGGTCAACTCGTACGTTTGCTCCGTCAAACCTAATAACAACTCCAGAAATTAGCCCGCCAATTCTGCCTTCAAATTCACCCAAAAGGATATTTTTCTCGGCTTCTCTTATTTTTTGGTGTATAACTTGCTTTGCGGTTTGAGCTGCAATTCTTCCAAAGCCCGGTGGAGTTACCTCGTTTCGATCATCAGGAGTTTCAGCTGAAGCCCTGAAGATTTTAGCCTCACCTGTTCCTGGGTCGATTTCAGCGCTAAACTCAAAGCCTTCAATTTCCTCGCCTCTTTCAACTGCATCTTTTTTGTAAGCTGCAATGTAGGCATCTTTTAGTAGAGCGATAATGACCTCAACGTCAATACCTCTCTCTTGAGTGAGAGCTTTTAGCGCTTGTGTAAATTCGTTTCTAGCTGACTGTTGCATATTATTGTTAATTTAATTCAAAAAAGCGGGATACCCCGCCTGCTTCATATGTAGTTTATTACAAAAAGACCATAAGTCAATCAAGGGGCCCGGACTAGCCGGGCCCAAAAATTCTAGCTGACAGTTGCTTTTGGCACCAAAACAACCACGAATGTGTTTGAGCCTGGCTGCCCATTCATAAAATCACGCATTTTAAAACCAACTGATCCAGCACGACCCACTATTTCATCCAAACTCATCACACCAGAGAAGTCGACTTCCTTGCCCTCAAGAACCAAGTTGGGGTCTATAACTTCAACCTTACCATTATTAAATGAAACCTTGAACCCATCTTTGCCAATATCCATCTGTAACTCCTTAAAGAGTGGTGTTTCCGGTTCGAAATTTTACACTAAAAACCAGATTTTTTCAGGTCATTAATTATTCCCCTTTGTTCCCTGCTCATTTTCTCAGGAACTTCAACATGAAGAGTTACATAGTGATCCCCATGGGCTGATCCACGAAGCTGCTTGGCCCCTTTGCCCTTAAGTCTCATGGTTGCCCCTGATTTTGTAGCTGCACGAATCTTAACTGAGACTATGCCATGAATGGTTTTAATATCAGCTGTGCCACCAAGAGCCATTGTGCTAAACGGAACGTAAGTGGCCCCATAAATATCTGAGCCCTCTCTTTGAAAATCAGCAGATGGCGCCACTTCAATGGTTAGCTGGAAATCAGGGAAGTCTATTCTGCTTCCATTATCAACGCCCGCAGGAATCTTGATTGTTTTTTTCTTTCCTTCTATTTCTACAATTTTCTCTGCACCCAAGGCAGCATCAAGAAAACTTACACGAAAGCTATATCTTGGTTTCCTCGGGGTGCGTGCGCCTCCAAAAAACTGCTCAAAGATGTCCACAGGATCACCAAAATCAAATCCACCAAAAGGGTTTTGCCCTCCTTGTGAGTATGAGTAAGAAAATGGACCCCACTGACCACCGGCTCCTGCAAAGGGATTTCCAGAAGCACCACCCACACCTGCTTGACCAAACCTGTCGTATGATTGTCTTTTGTTGGGATCTGAGAGAACCTGATATGCCTCATTAATCTCCTTAAACTTTTTTTCTGCAGATTCCTTGTCTGATCCCTGGTGGCGATCAGGGTGCCACTCAAGAGCCAGTTTCCTGTAGGCTTTTTTAATCTCATCAGCGGTTGAATTTTTGGTTACCCCAAGTGTTTCGTAGTAGTTTTTTTCAGCCATGCTTGGATTCTATCAAAAAAATGGAGTTAATTTAAGCACTCTAGACCTATGAGTGACAGGCTAGATTGACTTGAAGTAGACGTCATAGTTCACACCTTTTTCAAAACCCTCACTGATTAGCATTTTGGCCATCTTTTCATTTTTACTTTTGACCAAAGTCCAAACCCATACACAATCTTTCTCCTTAAGAATTTTAAATGTTTCCGTGTAAAGCGCCTTGGCCACACCCAGTCTTCTGAACTTCTCCACAACAGCAATATCAGACAGATATGCCTCTTTTACGTACGGATTGAAGGTGCTTAACCTAAAGCCTGCAAACTGACCATCTATTTCTGCTACCAAACAAATAGAATCAGGATTACTTAAAAATCCAAGGATATTTTCATGGCTATACCAAATGTTTTCTTTTTCTTGAAATTGAAGTTCTTTAAGAGACAAGCCAAGAGATACGACCGAATCAACATCAGCTGTATCCATTTTTCTAACCGATATTTGCGACATTAAAAATTAAGATCAGGAAACCACTTCACCCTCTTCTACATCAGGGCTTTTCTTGTCACCATCAGCTCCAGCGCCTGCTTCAGTAGTTTCTGGATTGTTTTTCTTGGCAGCGGCTTCGTAAAGCTTTTGACCAATTGCCTGAAGGGTCTCAGACAGCTCATTGGTTTTTGCTTCAATCTCCTCTTTGTTGTCAGTAGGGAGAACATCTTTTACAGCTTTTATTTTCTCTTCTACTTTTTCTTTAACTTCCTTTTCAACACTGTCGCCAGCATCTTTTATTGACTTCTCCGCGGTAGCAACAAGTGCATCAGCTGCATTTTTTGCTGAAACTAGCTCTTTTTTCTTCTCATCGTCGGCCTTGTTCATTTCTGCCTCCTGCTGCATCTTTTTAACCTCTTCCTCGGAAAGACCCACAGCGCCACTAATAGTAATGTGCTGAGTCTTGTTTGTAGCCTTGTCTTTGGCAGTTACTTTCAACATTCCATTAGCATCAATATCAAAGGTAACCTCAATCTGGGGCACACCCCTTGGTGCAGGTGGAATACCATCCAAGATAAATCTCCCTAGATCTTTGTTGTCACTGCTCATCGGTCTCTCACCTTGAGTAATATGTACCTCAACCTGAGTCTGGTTGTCTGCTGCTGTTGAAAATACTTCAGTTTTACTTGCAGGAACTGTGGTGTTTCTGGCAATCATTGGGGTTGCCACTCCACCCATGGTCTCAATTGCCAAAGTCAAAGGTGTCACATCTAGAAGAAGGATGTCTTTGACCTCACCAGCCAACACTCCTCCTTGGATTGCAGCGCCAACCGCCACAACCTCATCTGGATTCACTCCTCTATTTGGCTCTTTTCCAAAGAATTCTTTGACTGCAGAGACTACTTTTGGCATTCTGGTCATTCCACCCACCATGATGACTTCGTCAATATCGGACTTGGAGAGCTTGGCATCTTTGAGGGCAGCCTCAACTGGTTTCATGGTTGCCGCAATCAAGTCTTCAACAAGTGACTCATACTTGGCCCTAGTAAGCTTTAAGGTCAAGTGAAGAGGTTGTCCATCTTTTTGAGTGATGTAGGGCTGGTTAATCTCAGTCTCCTCGCTGGCAGATAGTTCGATTTTTGCCTTTTCAGCAGCATCTCTGATTCTTTGAAGAGCTTGAACATCAGATTTCAAATCAACTGCGTGGTCTTTTTTAAACTCTGAAACAATCCAGTCAACTATTTTTCCATCAAAGTCGTCGCCGCCAAGATGGGTGTCACCATTGGTTGACTTCACCTCAAACACTCCATCTCCCAATTCAAGGATAGAAATGTCAAAAGTTCCCCCACCAAGGTCGTAGACTGCAATTTTTTCTGCCTTCTTTTTGTCCAAACCGTATGCAAGCGCAGCTGCAGTTGGCTCATTGATTATTCGCTCAACTTTAAGTCCTGCAATTTCCCCAGCCTGCTTAGTGGCTTGTCTTTGAGAATCATCAAAATATGCAGGAACAGTAATAACAGCACTTGTTACAGTCTCTCCAAGATCTGTCTCTTATACACATCTGACGCTGCCGACTAAG
>DBDT01000042.1:0-474 GCA_002293705.1 Candidatus Woesebacteria bacterium UBA925 | reverse complement strand
ACTTGTTACAGTCTCTCCAAGATATGCTTCTGCATCTTTTTTAAGCTTACTTAAAACCTTGGCACCGATCTCTTGTGGAGTGTATTGCTTGCCCTCCACAGAAATTACTGCTCCACCATCTTTGCCTTTTTCAATTGCAAATGGAACCATATCAACAGTCCTTTTAACCTCAGAGTCATCAAATCTCCTACCCATCAGTCTTTTAGCTGAGTAGATGGTATTTTTGGGGTTTAAAACCATTTGTCTTTTGGCAACATCGCCAACTAAGTTTTTGACCGGCTCAACAACCGAAGGAGTTATGTTCCTGCCTGTATCAGCCGCTGAGATAACCTTTGGTTGTCCAGCCTCCATTACAGAGACTACTGAGTTGGTTGTACCAAGATCGATTCCAATTATTTTTGACATATTTTTGTTTTAATTATTTATATTTTAACTCTCTTTTTTATAAACAGTTACTTTGGCGTGTCGTATCAC
>DBDT01000032.1:419-4876 GCA_002293705.1 Candidatus Woesebacteria bacterium UBA925 | reverse complement strand
AGATGTGTATAAGAGACAGACTTAGCACATTTTACAAAGAACTGAGGAGTACAAGATGACAGTAATCAAAACAGGAAACACTGTAGTTGATCTCCAAAACCGAGTTGCAACTTTCAATGGCTCTAGAAAAAGTGTAACGAATTCTCAATTCACTTTAATGAATACTTTGGTCTCTCAAGGTAGGCCGATCGGAGAGTCTGTTTTGGCTGAGTTGGTTTATGGTCACGACACATTTGGCCAGAACCAAATTCAAAAAATTTACGCTCGACTCATACGTAGACTTCCAGAACTAAAGCTAGTTTTTGTCCTTGAGAATGGATTTTACAGCTATGTGGAACCTGAAACAGAAGCAGAGGAGGTGTTGCGATGATGATAATGGTGGAAAGATCTTTGGAACTTTCGATCCGCAACGCACTATCAATAGTTTCAACTCAATTCAGTGATATTGAGATTGTCTATGTTGAACCTGAGGACATCAAACCTACTGTCAACAGGATACCTCCAGAAATCCTGATTCTCGATGCAGGAACGAATTGGTTTGAGGATGTAATAAAACCAATTCGAAAACTTCGCAGGTTGAACAGTGTGTACATTCTTGTCATCACAAGCGACAGGGATCGAATTTCTAGGATTGTCAACCTTGGAGCTGATAATGTCCACCATCGTCAATCAGGGACTGATGAAGTTCTTGCAGCAAGACTTACCAGTCTCATCAACAGGTTTAAAGCCCTGCCACTTATGAAGCCACTCAGTGTAAATGCTGGAGTTATCACAATATTTCCTGAACACTCCACATTGATTCACAATGGGAAGGTAATACTGTTGACACCTATGGAATTCAAGCTCTTGATGATACTTACTAACAATCACATGGAGACTGTTAGCAGTAATCAGCTGGTCCAAGATCTTTGGGGTGATAACGGGGAAGTAACTTCACTAAGAATGCTGATACACAGGTTGCGTACAATTCTTGGAGACAAGAAGCCACACAGGCTGATCAAGTCTTTTGGAGGCGGCTATAGTCTCAATTCCTAACAAATGGGCGGATTAATTCCGCCCATTTTTATTATTTTCAGGTTATTTCTGATAGAATACTGCATACGGGGTGTAGCTCAGCTGGTAGAGTGCGCGCTTTGGGAGCGTGAGGTCGTGAGTTCGAATCTCGCCACCCCGACAAATTGAACAAAATAAAAGAGTGGGCTGAATTGCCCACCCCTTCAAATACATGCCATTAGCGCTTCAGCGATGTAATCAAATAACGCAAAAGTGGCATGAAGCTGTCGCTTGAAACCGACTTTCGATAATCCTCCAAGCTTGGATCCTCGACTCCAAAAAGGAGAGTTGCAATCTTGCGATTGCCCGCGTTGGCCATTTTGTAGCCAACAAAGTAGACGGTCCGAACCACAAACTCACAACTGGCGAGAAACACCAGAATAAACAAAAATGCACTAAAAATTGTATAGAGGGCGACCTCCAAGAAACCTGATAGGTTACGCAAGTCAAACAAACGCTCAACCACACCCCCCAATGCCACTAACCAGATTAAATTAGTGATGATAATACTCACCGAAACTACAAAAAATCCCCACAAAGGATTACGAGACATTGCTCACCTCCATATTCAACTTAAATACTATAAGTATTATATAGACTCTTTGTTGTGATGGCAAAAATATGTAAGTTGCGAGAAAGGAAGGGGAAATTTAATCATATCTTAACTTTGCCCCTCCAAGAAATAATTGAAAGAGTTATCAATTCGCTCCATGATTATTTTTGTTTTTGAACATGAAATACATAATTGTTTCAGGTGGAGTTATAAGTGGCCTTGGAAAGGGTGTTACTTCAGCATCTTTGGCATTTCTTCTTAAATCACGTGGCTTTCGCGTCACCTTGGTTAAAATAGACATGTATTTAAACCTGGATGCAGGAACCATTAGACCACAAGAACATGGTGAAGTATTTGTCACACATGATGGCATTGAGACAGACGAAGACCTGGGGCATTACGAAAGGTTTATTGGGGAAAACCTCACCCGCGACAACTACATAACAACAGGGCAAATATACTGGGAGGTTATTCGCGCAGAGCGTGCATTTGAATACAAAGGTGAAGATGTGGAGGCAATACCTCATGTGACTGACGAGATAATTAGAAGAATCAGACAAGCTGGAGCCAAGCACAACTCAGACATTGTTATAGTTGAGCTGGGTGGGACAGTTGGAGAATATCAAAATGGGATTTTTTACGAGGCCACAAGAATACTTAAGCTTAAGCACCCCAAAGACTTAATCCACATACATGTGACATACATCCCCTACCTTGAACACTTAGGGGAAATCAAAAGCAAGCCTGCACAAACTTCAGTAAAGATTTTAAATGGTATGGGTATTCAGCCTGACATCATTATTGCCAGAAGCGAAAAACACATAGACAAGTTAAGACTTGAAAGGCTTGCCCTCTTTTGCAATGTCCGACCAGAGTGCATATTTTTAAACCCAAATGTAGACACAATCTACAGAGTTCCACTTCTTTTCCATGAAAAAAGTCACCACCTGGCCACCACTTGTTTGAAACTATTGTCACTTAAAAGCTCAAAGCACAAAGACATGGATAACTGGAAGAAGATGGTATCTCGCGCCACAAAAAAATGGGGCAAAACTGTAAAGATTGCTATGGTTGGCAAGTATTTTGCAGTTGATGAGTATGAGCTATCAGACTCATATGTATCTGTAATTGAAGCGGTCAAGCACGCAGCGTGGAAAGAAGGGGTGGATTTTCAATTTGGCTGGATTGATAGTGAAAAAATAGAAAAAGAAGGAGCAGAGGGGATCCTCTCAAATTATGATGGATTAATTGTCCCTCAAGGATGGGGCAGCAGAGGAACTGAGGGGAAAATAATGGCAATTAAGTACGCCAGAGAAAACAACTTGCCTTTTTTGGGGCTATGCTTTGGCATGCAGATGGCAACAATTGAATATGGGAGAAATGTGCTTGAGCTCAAGGGTGCCAACAGCCAGGAGGCAGACCCAAATACCCCCCACCCAGTTATTCACATTATGCCCATGCAGAAAGAGTATTTGGCTAAAAAACAGTACGGCGGAACAATCAGACTAGGAGCTTGGCCGTGTAAACTTGCCCCTGATACAATTGCTAAAACTCTATACAAAAAATATGGCAGCGCAAAAAATTCTCCCTGGAAAGAGCCCGGTAAGGTTGGTGAGACAAAGAAGAAAGATGTCATCTTTGAAAGACACAGGCACAGATATGAATTTAACATCAAATACAAACAAGACTATGAGCGAACCGGGCTCATATTTAGTGGCACTTCTCTTGATGGCAAGTTGATGGAGATAATAGAAATCCCAGGTCACAAATTCTTCGTTGGTACTCAATTTCATCCAGAGTACATATCAAGACCCCTCACCCCTCACCCACTATTTCTTGGCTTTGTGAAAGCCATGACTAAGACAAACTAGTTAAACACTAGACTAATTTGGTATAATGCTATCCTGAGCACTTTACACAAAGGAAGAAACATGGACATCAATGACATTATCAGCAGAATAAAAGCAGAACAGCCTCAAAATCTTATGGCTGGCAACTTTGACATTGACAGGTTTAATGCACTTTCCGAGGACGACAAGGCTCGGGCATTGTTGATTATCAACAGCGGACTTCAAAATCCAGACAGCCAAGTTGGCGCATATGCAATGAGTGCTACTGATTATGAAACGTTTGATTGGTTGTTGGGGCCAATAATCAGAGGCTACCACGGAGTCGACGAAGACTTCATTCAAACTCCAAACTGGGATCTGAATGGGGATTTTGATCTTGCACAAATTGACCCAAGTCTCAAAAATGTGTCAATGAGGGTACGCGTCGCCAGAAACACTGCCGAGTTTCCACTACCTGGTCTAATGACCAAGGCGGATAGGGTTGGATTTGAAAACATGATGGTTGAAGTATTCACCAAATTGTCGAGTGATCCTCGCTTTGGTGGTAGATATGTTTCACTGACACCTGGTTCTACTCACGCAATCAGCCAAACAGAATACCAGGATCTGGTATCTGCCCACAAAATGTTCAAAGACATGAGCGCAGACCCATACCTGATTTCTGCCGGCATAAGCCGCGACTGGCCTTATGGTAGAGGGATGTGGGAATCTGACAATGGTCAGATGATAGTGTGGGTCAATGAAGAGGACCAGCTTCGAATAATGTCCATGGTTACAGGATCTGATCTTGCTGTAGTTTTTGAAAACCTGAAAGGACTCCTAATAGCCATTGAAGAAAATGGAATCAAGTTCGCCATCTCGAAAAAGTATGGTTATGTAACAAGCTGTCCAAGCAACATTGGAACTGGAATGCGCGCAAGTGTGCACATAAATCTTCCACAACTGGTAAAAAAGGAGGCTTTACTAAAGTCTATCGCCAAATCTCACGGTCTGTCAGTAAG
>DBDT01000032.1:0-238 GCA_002293705.1 Candidatus Woesebacteria bacterium UBA925 | reverse complement strand
AAATCTCACGGTCTGTCAGTAAGAGGGGCAGGAGGCGAGCACACCGCATACGGAGAGAGTGGGTTGGTGGACATATCACCAAGAGCTCGACTGGGGATTACAGAGGCTCAGATTCTAAGTTCATTGTACGAAGGCATCAAGCAGATGCTTGACGAAGAAAACAAAGCCCAATAAACAACAACTACCCTCTAAGCAAGAAATTGCTTTGAGGGTAAGCCTAAATATCAAACTGCCAAAT
>DBDT01000016.1 GCA_002293705.1 Candidatus Woesebacteria bacterium UBA925 | reverse complement strand
AGATGTGTATAAGAGACAGTTCTTTGCCTCAGTAATTCGTGGCGCTGAATCGCTTCACCTTGGTATGGAGGTAGTGAGTACTTACAAGCCACTTTCTGTTCCAGTGGGCAATGCTCTTTTGGGGAGAGTAACTGATGTGTTGGGTGCACCGGTTGACGGAAAGGGTCCAATTCGCTCAAACATAATGGCACCAATTAGAGACCAAGAAACTAGGCGTGACACATATCAAAGCACTGGAGTTTTGGAGACTGGAATCAAGGTGATAGATTTTTTTGCCCCAATAGCCAAAGGGGGCAAGATTGGCCTATTCGGTGGTGCGGGTGTTGGCAAGACAATGCTTCTAACTGAGCTCTTGCATAACTTCGTCATGCTTTCAAATCAAAGAAATAGTACTGCATATTGTGTCTTCACTGGAGTTGGAGAGCGATCCAGAGAAGGGCTTGAATTAGTGGAGTCACTGGAAAGCGCTGGTGTTTTGAAAAACACTGCGCTTTTGTATGGACAGATGGGTGAAAACCCTGCAGTTAGATTTCTATCTGGATATGCTGGTGCAACAATCGCCTCTCACTTTAGAGACAATGAAAAAAAAGATGTCTTGTTTTTCATAGACAATATCTATCGTCTCGCCCAGGCTGGCAACGAGCTTTCAACCTTAAGTAGGCAGCTTCCAAGTGAGGATGGCTACCAAGCTGCTTTGGCCAGTCAAATGTCTCTGTTTCACGAAAGGATCAACACCACCACAGATGGAGCAATAACCTCTGTAGAGGCCGTATACGTGCCCGCAGACGATATTTTGGATAGCGGTGTCCAAGCCATCTTCCCATTCTTTGATGCAATGATTGTTCTTTCCAGGTCTGTATACCAAGAAGGCAGAATGCCTGCGGTTGACATATTGTCATCAACCAGCTCAATTGCCACACCTGACATTATTGGTGAGCACCACTACGAGGTTTTGACGATGGCAAGAAGTGTGCTGTCGGAAGCACAAAAACTAGCTCGTATCGTCTCGTTAATTGGATTGCAAGAACTATCAGCTTCAGACCAGCTTGTTTATAAAAGGGCAAGAAAGATTCAGGCATACATGTCTCAGACCTTTAGTTCTGCAAGTAAACAACAAAACAAAGAAGGGGTGTCGGTACCTAGAGAAACAGTTGTTAACGATGTCAATGCAATACTTCACGGTACCTATGATCAGCTGGAAGAAGATAGCTTTCTATATATTTCGAGTATTTCTGAGTCACTAAATAATGCAAAAAAATAGTTTGATGCTCAAAGTAGTAGATAGGTCGGGAGTGATATATTCAGGGGAGGTAAGTTCTGTGTCCTCAAAAAACAAAAAAGGAAAGCTAGATATATTAACATTGCATGCCAATCTAGTTAGTGTGGTTTATGAAGGTATCAGTTTTATTGATGCAATTTCTTCTGTGGAACACAAGATAGGGTTTCCTTTTGCGATAATGCGAAGTTACAAAGATTCAGTAACGGTACTCCTACCAGGTAGTTAAGTTTACTTGTCGGAGTGCTGGGAATTGAACCCAGTTCCTCTCGGACCCGAACCGAGCGGTCTACCGATGACCTACACTCCGAATACAATCATTATCTCCATTCAGACTCGATAAACAAATAATCTAATTTTTATCGAAAAAACGGCAAATGTGTTTGTTTTAGCCTCAGACAGCCTGACCTGATACAAGCTCAACCACGCGCCGTTTTTCAGAAAAACTCCAAAAACAAGGCATTTACTAATTTGTGAACATATTATCCCCAATATCATTCTTAGCTAAATATAGTCCTGTAATACACGTAATTTACAAAGTTATCCACAATTTGGGTACATTTAATATCTAGTCCTGTAGTTTAGGCTTGATTTTAACTTGTAACCAATTAGAATTAAGATATGGAGGAAAATATTCACAAGGTTGGGACTTTGTATGTGGTTGCCACCCCTATTGGTAATCTTTCGGATGCTTCTCCGAGATCTATTGAAGTTTTGAAGTCAGTCGACTTTATTATTGCTGAGAACCCAAAAATCAGCCAAACATTTCTTAAGAAGTTTGAAATTGATAAGCCAATTGCTGAGTTTCATCAGCATGTGTCTCCATTTAAGCTAGCAGAAATAATGATTGAGCTTGCCAAGGGATTTAGTGCTGCTTATATATCTGATGCTGGAACACCAACTATTTCTGATCCTGGATCAAGGCTAGTTTCCGCTGCAGCTGATATGGGGTGTCCAGTGATTGGAATTCCTGGTCCTTCTGCAGCAACCACCTTGTTTAGTATCTCTGGGGTGGCAAGTAATAGGTACTATTTTTTAGGCTTCATGCCAAAAAGAGATTACAGGAAGCTCTTGACAGATTTGAAAGATTTTCCAGATCCAATCATTTTTTACGAATCTCCATACCGTCTTTATGACAGTTTTGAAATACTAATAGAACATGGATATGGGGATTACTATTGTGTTGTTGGCAGAGAGTTGACAAAAAAATTTGAAACAACTTACAGAGGTACAGTTAAATCTGTAAGAGCCCTTATTTATACTAAAGATGAATATAGGGGAGAGTTTACAGTTTTAATTGCTCCTCCCAACTTGGCACCCGACCCAAAGATGGTTATTGGTCCAGTTAAGCCATCAAAGGTTGGAGCTATTCATACTTGGAAAAAAAGACTATATAAAACTTCTATCAAGTAGCGTTTTGGCCCACTAAATTAGTTGACAAAAAAATCCCGTCTTGACGCGACTATTTAAGGTGTTCTATATTTTTACTCAGAGGCCTTGCGAAGCAGTAGTTCAGCTTGAGTCCGGAAAAGTTGGTCTATTTGTATTCGATATTTATTTTCTCGCACTTTGTCTGATTGTTTGGTCTGAGAGACATTAGTTAGTTGTTAGTAGTTAGTAGTTTTCTAGTCTGATTGTTTGGTCTGAGAGACAGGTCTGAATGCCATGAATTACAGTTTATTTTTATTATCTGGCCGTCTGTTTGTTGAATGACTGTTAGTGGAGTTGGCCAAAATTACCTGCCTGGCTGGTAAGCCTGATAATAGCAATCCGATATATATAGCGGGCTTTGGATTACGCACCACTAGTAAGCGTAATCTTTGGCTTGATACTTTAATCACTGGTTGGCTTAAACTCAGACTATCAGCCGGGAGTATTTTCTTTGATTATTCAACTTACTTCATGAGATAATCAGCTACGCCTCTATAGCTCAATGGATAGAGCAGACCCGTCCTAAGGGTAAGATGGGGGTTCGATTCCCTCTAGGGGCACTACAATGAACCACAGCAAGCTTGGAATGCAGATACGTCCCAAGTCAGGCGTTATGAAATTTCTCCCTCCGTTTATATCAGGCAGGACTGCTATGGCAATTTATCCATACATCTATCTCCCTGAAACAATATACTCAAAAATCACCACTGGTGGTTTGAATGCTGATCTTGAGTTGGTCATAGAGCATGAATTGAAACACTTGGAGAGGCAAAGAGAAGTTGGTCTTTTTCGTTGGCTCTTAAAATACTGTATTGACAAAAACTTTCGATTTGAAGAAGAACTTGTGGCGGTTAAAGCTTCAGTTGAATTATCTAGAAAAATTGGGGTAAAGATGGATATTGACAAGATTTCAAAGATTTTGTCGGGGCCGATGTATCTTTGGATGACAAGCTATTCAAACGCCTACAAAAGACTATCTCAATACTAGCCAATATAGATTTGCATCTCCTTCGGCACCAAGACTGGTTGTTACAAGTATTCTTCCTCCACCTAGACCTGAGAAGACATAAGGGTATAGAAAGTTTCCTGCAAATACCAATTGTTTATTTGTGTTGTCATAGTCTTTAACCGAGATTGAACCGCGTTCTACTTGGATTAAGTTGTGGGAGTTATTAGACCACATCAAAAGATCTTCTGACCTTCCAACCTCAAAATTCCTGTCCTCTTTGATGTCGTAGACATACTTGAATCCAGACTTAATCTCTCTTGTCTCTGTCTGGGTAGAGGATCCTGGAAGTTGTCTTTCTGCTCTGAGCAGTGTTGCGCTTTTTGTTGCCTCGTATAAAACCTTAGTCTCATCAGGAGACATTATCCTGTTGGCTGAGCTTGGGATTAATGCTTGCTTGATTTTGTCCTCAATTGAAGAGAGCTGTGCCTCGGTTTGAACATTCATTGTGTTTTTCCAGTCTGCTTTGAGCTCTTCAATCTGTGTTGGTGTCAAAACACGCGCATTTCTAATTTCAGTGAAGGTATTGGTATCAATCAAATAAGAGCCTGTTTTGGTGTTAATCAAAAGACTGTTTCCATCAAATGACCACTCCCAGCTTGAAGTTCTTGTTTCAACGTCAGTTACTTGTCTAGGCTGCCTATTAAATCCAAGAGGTAGGGAGGTAAGCTCGTATACCCAAATACCATTCTTGTCTGCCTCATTTTTGTCTTCACTGCTTCTACCATAGGCAAGCTTAGTTCCATCGTAGCTTAAGGTAGGATTTATTGCTCCTTGCGAAGTTAGTGCGCTTAGTGATGGTGCCGAGCTGACCAGTGAGACAAAAACAGGTGTAACCACTTCTTTCTCGATTTTTATGGTTTTCTCCCATGGCAAAAAGCCTTCTTTTCTAACCCTGACTGAGTATTCTCCAGGCTCTAGGCTGATTGTTGCGTTTGAGGCGGTCTTGAGCTCTCCGTCTACATAAACTTCTGCCGCATTTGGCTCGGTTGTGATTGAAAGCAGTCCTCTTGTGGAGATTTCTATTTGTTGGTCGTCAGATCTTTGTAGTCTAAAACCTCTAGCGTAAAAAACAGCTATCCCGCCAAAAAAAATAAGTACAAATATAGCTGTCTCTTATACACATCTGACGCTGCCGACTAAG